>SABV01000416.1 GCA_009928855.1 Erysipelotrichia bacterium
GGTTGTATGAGGCCCGGTAAAAAATCATCATCTTTGATAATTTCGTCTATTTCGGGGCATAAGGCGGCCAGAGGAGCCGTGTAGCTTCGGAGATGGGCACTGATAAAACAGTCTGGAAAAGCTTTTTTCAGTTCTCTGAATATTGGCATTGTTAATATCAGATCACCGGCTCTGTCTGTGCGCGAAACGAGAAATTTCGTTTTATTCATAGTTTTGCTTGTACAGTTTGATAAATTCTTCGTAAACGACACCTGCTTCGATTGATTGCATGCATACATGATCTTTGCGAGGGCATATACGTTGTCGACATGGAGTCAACGGACAGATAGAATCAGGAGGGTGCACCGCTCTGAAATTATTGTTCAGAGGGCCGGTTCTAGTCATATCTGTTGGCCCCACCGGAACCACGGTTGGGGTTGAGAAAAGGGCGCCAAGATGCATGGTGCCAGAATCATTTGCGATCAAGCCCCGGGTTTTGCTGAGCAGACACGCCAGTTCTTTTAAGCTTGTTTTTCCGGCTGCGTTAATCATGGGTATTTGAGAGCTTTGCATTATTGTTTCGGCCAGACTGTTTTCTGTGGCACTTGCCGTTATAACCATCGGCAGGCCAAGATTTTCGTGAAGAAGAGTGGCTAGTTGCGCAAATTTTTCGGCAGGCCAGCGTTTAGCTGAGCCGAAAGCAGCACCAGGAGCCAGCGTTATAAATGGTTTGTCTGGGGGAAGGCCCAGTTTTGTCGCGACTTCTGTAAAATAAGATTCTGTAAAGTGTGTCGCCTTTATGGCAGGCCTGATTTCGCTTAAACCGGCTTTCTTAACCAGCATAAAATGAAGTTCTGACTCATGCAGCTGCTTGTAGTTTTGTGGCTTTGCTATTGCCTGATCAAGAAAAAAACTACGCATCTGAGTTGCAAATCCGGTGGATTGGGCGCTTTTGCAGATTTTGGCGATCAGCGCGGCTCTCAGTGAATCGGGCAGGACAAGCGCTTTGTCAGTTTTTAGCTTTCGTAGAGGTTTTAACGATTTGATAACACTGAAAATACCTGCGTTTGTAGCTACCGCATGAATGTTCAACGGAATTGGCAAAAGTTCATAGACCTCGGCAAGATGAGGTCTCGTAATAATATGAACTTCGCCAACATCTGCAGCCGCAATAATTGCCGGAACCGACATGATTATATCGCCAAGCCAGTTTAGCCCGATAATGATTATTTTCATATAAAGTCAGCCAGAAATGTAAAAATTTCTCTGCCGGTTTCGACCGGGTCGAGTTCGCGGCAGGCAAAAGTGCCTTCAGGACATTTGTCATTCTGACCATGCAGGCTGCATGGCTTGCATGGCAAAGAATGCGAGATGACATGTACGTTTTTGCCTGGCACTGGCGCAAAACCGAGAGAAGGGCATGTCTGCAGAAACACTGCAACAAGAGGAGTGTTAACAGCTCTTGCCAGATGCATCGGCCCGGAATCGGATGAAACGACTGCTGATGCAAGACTTAGAATGCCGGGCAGATGATAAAGATCAAACTGATTGCGAAGATCCAGGTGGGGGGTGTTGATAGTTAATGCCGACCTGTTTATGCCGATTACAGCCGTCGGCAGGGGAGAGGCATTTTGAATTGCTGATAAAAGCTTTTGGGGCAATTCTTTGCCTGGTTTTGAAGCCTCAGGATGAACAAAAATGAACTTTTTTTCTTTCAGACCGGTATTGTGCAAAACTTGCCGGCATTGATCAAGATATTCGCTCGTTAATACAAGCGATGGATCAGGGTTCGTTACTTCTACTCCGCAGGTTTCAGCGTATTTCTGCCACACCGGTCTTTGGTCGAAGAGTCTTATTGGATACTTTTTTCGCAGCGCCATGAGTTGTTCAGTGAAACTGCGTTTTTGATATATTCGCGTTATTGGAGCGTTTATAAGATTCCGAAGGGCGATGGTCGAGAGTTTACCCTGAAGATCGAATACGGCACCCGGGCTTAGCGATTTTAAACGTGCTGCAAGCTTGATTAGGCTTCCGGTGCCGCTAAATAAATGAACGTTGGCGGGCATAAGTTTGGCCAGGTCTTTCCAGCGATCATTGATGACCAGATGTACCTCAACTCCGCGGCTGGCAATTGCGCGAAGAGTTGGCACCGTAAGGAGAATGTCTCCCATGGCGTTGAGACGTAAAACTATTTCGCAGTCTGACATGCTGGCAAAAATCCCATTTTTTGAAGACTTGCGATTGTTCGTTTACTTGCGCCAGCCATTGAATCGAGCACCTGACGCGCTCTGACTCCGGCCTGGCGCCATTCATCTGGCTGGTCAAGCCAGTTTTCTATTGCGGTGGTCAATTGTGCCGCGCTGGAGACGATTCTGACAGCATCGGCACGTTTTAGCGCCATCATCTCGTAACGAAAATTAAACGTGTTCGGGCCGGTTAATATTGGTATCGCGAAGGCTGCCGGTTCCATAAGGTTGTGCCCGCCGCGTTTTATAAGGCTTCCCCCTACAAAAGTCAGCGACGAAATTGCATAAAAGCTGCGCAGTTCACCCATGGTGTCTACCAGAATTATTTTGCGCGCAGTCGTCGTGAATTCAGAGGCCTTCTCGTAATCAAGATTACGGGATTTCAGCAGTTTTTCTATTTCCTGGATTCTTTTTATATGGCGCGGAGCAATAATTACTGTCGCGTTCATCCTGCTCCAGAGGGGCTCCAGGGCATCGAGAATCTGGTCTTCTTCACCTTGGTGAGTGCTTCCAAAGCAGATGACATCTCTATGGGCAGGAATGCCAAATTTTTGCCTCATCTGG
>SABV01000417.1 GCA_009928855.1 Erysipelotrichia bacterium
TTGCACCGTATAATGCGACCTGATGAATATGAGCGCTTCAGCTGTGCCGCTATCAGGCGTTTTGGTGAGATTAACAATTACGATCGGATGATGGATGAGTTTGAAGCTTTTCTGACCCAGGCTCTTGACGACAGGTAACAGGCATGTCTGTAAAACTGATATTTCTTGCGCCCGTTTATTTTAACCGTATGAAACAGCGCCACCAGTCTTTTGCGGTTGAACTTGCGAAACTTGGTTTTGATGTGTGTTTTATCGACCCGGTCTGCGCACCCGGTTATTCAGTTGTTATCGAAAACAAACAAAAAAATCTGAAGGTATTCAGAGTGAGAGTGCCTTTTAAAGCAACCGCCATCGCTGGTTTGCAAAATATCGCCGCCCGACTGGCCTTATCGCTGGTGCTAAGACACTCTGATTTTATTCCCCAAAAGACTTTTTTATGGGTTGCAGAACCTTCTTTGGCAGCATTTACGCAGTTGTGCTGGCAGACTATAGTCTATGATCGATGTGATCTTCATGGCGCTTTTCCGGGGCAGCGCCAGAATACCTGGCGATCTTATGAAGCTCGCCTGTTCGATCGCGCTGATTTGATAAGCGTTTCACATTCTTATCTCGCAGAGAATTTACCCGAAAATATTGCTGCCAAGATTGTTCTGGCTCGAAACGCCTGTTCTGGTGATTTTTTGCAGGGCTTGTTTCGGGCAGATACTTCGCTGATGCCCCAAAAACCCGGAGATATTGTAAGACTGGTTTCTTCGGGGGCTCATTATGAGTGGTCAGATATCGACTGGCTGGCTATGCTTGCCGATCTTGACGGTGTGGAGCTTCATGTGGCCGGCACCGGGCGTGGCATGGCTTTTGAAAAACTTATAAAGCGCGGTAACGTAATCTTTCACGGTCATCTAGACCACGATAAGCTTGTTCGGGTTTTGCAAAACTGCCATATCGGGTTGATCCCGTTCAAAAATATTGAGCTTATAAAAGGCGTAGATCCGGTAAAAGCATACGAATACGCTGCCTGTGGCCTTGAAGTATGGGCTCCGGATCTGCCGTCGCTTCTTACCAATGAATTCATAGGTAGATTTATTGGCCATAAAAACCAGGCAATTGAAGCTCTGCAAAACTTCAAGAATGTTCCGACCGTTTTTGCCGGAAAAATTCCGCTATGGTCGGAAAGATTGCAGACAATCCTTGACAGACTTCATACTTTGCGGTCAGATTAAGATATGAAAATTCTCATAACCGGTTTTTTTGGCGAGGGCAATCTTGGCGATGAGACTATATTGCAGGCGATCTGCAATAATCTTTTGCCGGGTATTGGCTCGATAACTACCAGTGGCACACAAATGCAGGCGCAGACAAGGGCGATAAGACGTCGCGGTCTGGCAGCGTGGCCTGCTTACCTGTGCGCCGCCAGAGAGAGCCGGTTTGCTGTTTTTTCGGGCGGCATTTTGCAGGACTGGTCGTTTGAAGGAGTTACTTTTTTTGCCCTGAGAATTATTGCCGCCAGTCTGATGGGGTGTGAGCCGACTTTGTGGGGTGCCGGCGTTGGACCATTGCGCAGTGTCGGGGCAAAACAGATAGCGCGTCGTGCTTTGCGCCGGGTTAAGATAGCCTGGTTGCGAGATGCCGCTTCGGTAGATATTTTTAATGAGCTGGCGCCATGTCGGGCAACCCTTGGAACTGACTGGTCATGGAATTTTCCGGTAAAATGGCAGAAAGAACCACCGCAGAATGCCCCTATGGGGCTCAATTTGCGTAAATGGCCCTCAAATGGCTGGCGCGAGCAGATGGCGCATCAGCTCAGGCACAATGAACGAAAAATTGCAGGTCTGGCGGCTCGAAAGGGTGATATTCAGATTATCAGAGAACTGGCGCCAACAGCCTCTGTTTTTATGCCGGTTACTTTTGTAGAATTTGCCGATATTTGCCGAAATCTGTCTTTTGGTGTTGCAATGCGTTATCATGCCGCTCTGGCAATGTTGAGAGCCGGTGTGCCGGTTAAATTTGTGGCTTATGACAGTAAAGTGTCGGCCCTCGCCCGATCGGCAAATATTTTGACTTTGCAACAGAACCAGATCTCAGACTTTCGTCAGGCAAGAGAAGGTTTTTGTGGCGAGAACGAAGAACGTTTCGCGCTGATGCAGCAGGCCTTTAAACATATGCTCTCCCGGGATCATTTATGATGTCGTGTTTGTCTGCTTTTTATGGCCTTTTAACAGGTCTTGAGCGTAATTTTTTTGCCACATTCCCTTTCTTATGCTACAAACCGTCTGCGCGGGTAATTTCTGTTGGCAATCTGAGCATGGGCGGTACCGGCAAAACGCCACTACTTTTCGAATTGTTGAGCGAACTCGAAAAATTTAATACCTGCGTTTTGAGCCGTGGCTACCGCAGTCCCTGGGAAAAAAGCTTCTATTGTTTGCAGGGCACAGGACCGCATCCCCGTGAATTAACGGATGAGGCGCTGCTGCTGAATGCAAGATTTCCCCAGACTCCCGTGTTGCTGGGCAAAAACCGCCACCATTCGGCAATTGTCGCAGAAAAACGTTTTAAACCGCAGCTGATTCTGCTTGACGATGGTTTTCAATATCGCCGTCTCAGAAAAGATATTGACCTCGTGCTCTGGGATGCAATGTCAGAAACTCGTGAAGCGCAGATGATACCAGCGGGGCGTCTGAGGGAACCAATATGGCGACTGTCTCAGGCATCTGCCGTTTTTTTAACCCGCTGTGAGTCTGCTGACCGTGATATGGTAGATTACTGGTTAAAATGGATTGCAGTGCAGGC
>SABV01000075.1 GCA_009928855.1 Erysipelotrichia bacterium
GGCGAAGAAGCCCTGGAAATAACAGAAATGCTTGTAAGAAGCAATGCCATTGATATCATTATTCTTGATTCTGTCGCAGCGCTCACAAGTAAAGCTGAAATAGACGGCGACATGGGCGACGCAACCGTCGGCATGCAGGCCCGTCTTATGTCTCAGGCAATGCGCAAGCTCACACCGGTTGTCAGCAAATCAAGATGCGTATGCATCTTTATCAACCAGATCCGCGAAAAAATTGGCGTAATGTTCGGAAACCCTGAAACCACACCCGGCGGACGCGCTCTCAAATTCTTTTCTTCGGTCAGAGTTGATATCAGACGCAAAGAACAACTTAAAGAAGGCGATGAAGCAATCGGCTACACTGTCGAAGTAAAAGTGGTTAAAAACAAGGTAGCCCCGCCCTTCAGAAAAGCCAAATTCGACATGATGTTCGGAGAAGGTATTTCTTCAGAAGGCGAAATACTCGACATCGCCGACACTGCCAACATCGTTAACAAATCCGGTGCATGGTATTCCTACGGCGATATCAGAATGGGTCAGGGCCGCGAAAATTCAAAACAATTTCTGCGCGATAATCCCGATGTACTTGCCGAAATCGCCATAAAAGTCAAAAAATCTCTCGGAATGCTCCCGGCAGATGCACCCAATGCCGCCGAAAATAAAACCGCAACCGAAGAAAAGAAAAAAACGGTAAAAAAATAGTTTTTTCTTCTGTCACAAACGGGCTGTCCCATAGGCCATCTGTTCACTTAAGTCTATGAGACAGCCTCTTTGCACAGAAAAAGGCAAAAGGATCACAGAACTTGGAAACCAGAAACAGTAATATAAAGCGTTTTGCCTTTCTTTACTCAGTTCTGGTTCTCGTGCCGTTATTCTTTTCGCTGCTTCTGGCATACCACATCGCCGAATTTCTGCAGAAACATTCACAGCAAGAAATAGAAGCAGCAATTGATGAACGCGCCGCCACTCTGCAAAATAATCTCACCCCTGAAAATATTTATCTGCCTGTCTTTCGAGGGCTCGCAAAACAGATAATCAGCAATCAGGAACAGCCTTCGCCGATTGATATTCATAAACTGGTAAAGTCTGTTTTTGCAAAATCAAAGCTCGAATTTAATATCTGTGTTTTCGACCATCAGGGCAAAATTGTTCTTACCGGTCTCGCGCCACCCGAAGCAAGTGCCCCTTTTCAATATCTGTGGGGCTCTATAAACGGTGAATCAGGTCAATACAATTATGATGGGCGAAAAGCTGACGTAGCAAAGTTTCTCGGTCGCAGATTCAACACTGACCTGATAGATGGCAAAAACGACATCTGCCTTCCGACCTTTAACTACGGAAAAAAGGGCTTGTTTTATCATCGCAAAAGCACCCAGGGCAAAAATGGGGTAATATTTTTTCTTGAACTCGACATTGACTCAGTCGGCATTCTCGACAAAAAAGTCAGAAGGAACTCTACAAAAGCAAAACCGATTGTTATGCTCCATAAAAACGGAGCCCGGTTTGCCGAATCAGGATTTGAAGAATTTTTTGAGCTATTGCGACTTGATTCTGAAAGCGCCCCGCAAAAGATATTTATCCAGAATGAATATCTCTGGAAACATCTTAAAATCGGCGACTCCAGCCTACTGCTGGGACAAAACCTTAACAACTGGCAATATGCTGCTGCGAAAAAACTGTGCACTATAGTGATAACGCTGCTGGCAATAATAACCTTCGCAGTATTTTATCGCAAAGTTGTTCACGGGCAGGGCATCAGAGTTTCTATACGTTACAAACTGGTTGCCATATTCATTTTTTCTGTTTATATACCGCTTCTCGGTCTTTTTATGCTTGGCTTCAACAACCTGGATGACCATCGAAAGGTTCTTGAAAACAACGCCAAAAAAGGTATACAAGACCAGCTTTTTAAAATAGATACAGGGTTTGCACAGAAGGAAGAAGAAATTCTGGAAATTTTTGAGCGCCTGTACAAAGACCATGAGTGGCATAAAAAACTCGATAAAGACTGGAAAGAAGCAGACCTGGCAATCAGGCGCAGCGCGCGGGTAAAAGAAAGCGGCGACAACTTCTTTAACTGGATGGAAATAAGAGATGTACATCACAATCAGCTCTTCTGCACATCAAGAGGCGAGGCCAATAACCGCATAAAAGCCATGGGCAAAGCCATGTCAATAATATGCCTCGAAAAGTTTGCCCCGCAAAGGCTCCAGGAGGCGCAAAGCAAGACAAGCCAATCAGATCTTGTAAGAGTCAATATGTTAGAAAACCCTGTTATTGGGTTATCTCACCTGTTCGAGCAACCCGGCAGACTTATTCCGATGAACTTTGAAGGCTCAAATATTTACTGGTACTGGAACTATTACTCTGACCCGAAAAGCACGCCAGCAATACTTATGGGAAACACCAGAGCAGGATACAACACGATCAGTTATCTTGAAAAAATTCTTAAAACCCGTTTCAGTCTTGATGATACAGCAATCAAAATCATTGCCTATCTGCCCGACCACCAGTTATGGATACCTGATATACCCGCTGATAATGATGAATTAAGAGAGCTGATAGGGCTTTCGGCGTTAAAAGAAAGCGTAACTTCGGCAAAAATAATGTTTGATGGCAAAAGCTACCTCGCAACAACTTTGCCGGGCATAAAACTCGACGGATTATTCATCTCATGCCTTTATCCTGAATCAGAAATTACACAAAAAATAGCGAAACTCGAAGAACAACTCTACCTTGGAATGATCATAATTCTACTGGCTGCAGTTCTAACAGGGTTGCTGCTCTCAAAAACATTTTTGGCACCCGTAGCAGAGTTAAATATGGGGCTTAACGCCCTTAGAAAAAGAGATACAAGCTTCCGGGTAAATATCGAAAATCACGACGAACTCGGCGAACTTGGCACCACCTTCAACCATATGATGGAAGAAGTAAGGGAAATGCTTCTGGCAGGAGCAGTGCAGCAATGCCTGATTCCTGAGACTTGCCCTTTAATAGAAGGCTATGAGGGTCTTATTTACAACAAAATGGCTACAGACGTTGGCGGCGATTATGCCGACATACTCGCTCTTCCTCAAAACCGATATTTAATAACTATTGGAGACGTAACCGGGCACGGCATAAGTTCTTCGATTTTGACTGCAATGGTTAAAGCACTTGTATTCAGGTTTACGACACAAAATGCAGAGCTTCCGGTTCTTTTAAAAAGCATCAGCGAAATGATTTTTGATCTGCTCAAACACCGAAAACTGATGACTTTCTGCGCCGTAATCCTGGATCAAAAAGACAACAGCTTCGTGGTTGCCAACGCCGGGCATCCATTTCCTGTTTTGTGCAGAGAATCAGGCGAAACTCACCTCATAGAACATTCTTCGCTGCCACTCGGCGTTTCAATAAAGCGGAGCAACTACAGCACGGTTAAAGACCACCTGGAACCGGGAGACATTCTGATGCTCTACACTGACGGAATGCCAGAAGGAACAAATTCTCAGGGCGAAATTTTCGGTTTCGAGCGGGTCGAAAAAATAGTTGCCGAAAACCGAAAAAACAACATTGAAGATATACAAAATACCCTTCTACAAAACTTCTGGGAACATTACCAACGCGAAGATCTTGATGATGACCTGACGTTTATAATTATCAGACGCTGCAATAATAAATCTACAAACGCCGCAGCACAATCAGCGTAATATCGTCGTCAGGCGCTGAGCCGGCTAGCCACGCATCGTAACTTTTCATGAGTTCTGCTACAAATCCATCGGCGGTGAAGCCAATATTAGCCGATAAAAGCTGCTTGAGCCTTTCATACCCATAAAGCTGCGCCTGAGCATTTTTTGCCTCAATAAGCCCGTCAGTATAAAATACCAGGCTTTCACCCGGATTGATTGCAAAATTGCTTGTTTTAAGTTTTTTCAACTTTTTCATAGCCCCAATTGGCAGATGAACAGAGTTGAGTTCCTGGCAACTTCCATCTAAAGAAAGCTTTAATGGAAAATTGTGACCGGCGTTAGTAAAAACAGCCTGCCCGGTCGAAAGATCCAGAATCGTGGCAAAGAGAGTGATCATTTTTTTGACCGATTGGGCACTGAAATACGTATAAACAGCCTGGTTAAGATCAGAAAAGAGAGTAATAAGGTCTCGATTTTCTTTAAGCCCCTGGTAGAGAATTGCCCTTGCCATGGCCATTACCAGAGCCGAACTGACACCATGACCGGTCACATCGCCAATAACAACACAAACCCTGTCTTTGTCGAGAAGATGAATATCAAAATAATCACCTCCGACAGCCGATGCCATTCTATTCGCAAAACTTACCTCATAACCATCAATAACAGGCGGCGCAGAAGGCAAAAGAGACTCCTGAACATCCCTGGCAAGCTCCATTTCTTTCAAATCCGCAATCATCTGATTAAAACTCAGTGCAAGATCGCCAAACTCATCCTGCTGAGTGGCTTCTATCCTGAAAGCAGAATTTCTGTTTTTTATGGCGTTTACGCCTTTTCCAAGCTCTGCAACAGGCCTGAGAAAAATATCAGACAATAACCAGCCGGCAAGCAAAGCCAGCAATATAAACAATATAATTCCGGCAAAAATTAACCGCCGCTGCCCGGCAATTTCTTTTTCTATAAGCCCTGCAGGGTAAAAAGCGTATAAACTGTGTCCTTTGGCGTATTTGCCCTTCTGGCCTGTTACAATGTATTCCTCACCAGAAAAGCGCAAACGCGTCTCTGTAGGCTTGTCGCTGAAAGATGTAAGATCAGTAAAGCCTTTAAGACCATCAACATGTCTGAGCGGTGCCGGCAACCATTCTCCACTCCGCAGGTGATTCGCTGCCAGAATGTATGGCGAATTGGTGCGGGAAAAAAACGAGGTGGCCAGGTGCCTGCGAATCAGTTCTCCCAGTAGTCGAGCCGCAGACTGCACAATGTAAACATAAACAGACTTGTCAGAAGCTGACTTGAAAATATCCCAGAAAATGTAAAGATGGACAGGTCCAAATTCTACACGATGAACCTCGCCCGGACGGGTAAACAAAAAAAACATTCCGGCTTCAGGGCTTTTAACAGCCATGCTCATAAGAGGATCAATTGTATCAGCCAGCTTCGAGCCCATCGTGTTGTCTATACAATAACGCGAAAAAGCATCGTTGACCTCACGCATGCCCTCAAAAAACAGATCATTCTGCAAAAAAAACAACAACTCTGCATTGTCGGTATCACGCAGTTCCAGGTTTATTAACTCGTGTTTCTCAATCTTATTCTCTATCATCTTTCTTACGAAACTCTCAGATCCAGAAGCCACCAGGCGACTCAAACTGAAAAATTCATCGACATAACTGGCACCGGCATGCTTAAAAGATTCATCCAGAGCAAGAAGCAACTGCCGACTGTGGCTGGTAACCTCTGCTGCCAGGGTTCTGGTGCGATCATCCAGATATCTATAACCAAAATAAACAAAACCCATTATCGGAGTCATCACCGCAACCATAAAAAGCGCCGTCAGCTTCCATCTGATCGAAAAATACACCTTCCCGCGCCCAATAACGTAGACATAAAAAAACAGAAAACCAAAAAAAAGAAGCAGCAAACCACCGACAAATTTTATCTGTAAAAAATAATAGTCTTGAATCAAGCTCTGGCCGGCCACTATAACCCACATGTCGGCAACCCTGCGTCCAGCCCATATTTTTTCGCCGGCATCAATAACAGAGGACTGCCCAAGCAAAGCAATTTTTCGATAAGTGCTTAAAAGCGTTTCTGAAAGGGTTGTTTCAAGACCTGATGTAAAAAGCAATTTTTCGTCACCAACAATGAATCCCGACGAAAAAAGTTTTTTCATTCTGAGCATTGCCTGTTTCAGCCTGAACTCAAGATCTGGGGTTTCCCAGAATATCATAAGCATGCCGTGGGAAGGCGTCTCTGGATCGTTGATCCAGTAAAGAAGCCCCTGTTTGTGACGGGTGATTATCTGAACAGTGCTGTCGCGACCCTCCAAAAACTGGGCCATACGGAATTCATTCCCAAGAAAGCTTTTTAATGGCTTTTTTAAGAGCTGAAACTTACGATTCTGCTCTGAAGGTGAGCAGGCCAGAATTTCCCATAGACGCGTGGCCACAAATCTTGAACGAAGTTGAAACTGTGACGGGGTTGTTAATTTTCCGTGGCGATCAAAAAGATATAAATCAAATTCAAGCTGCAAAAACCGCTGCAAAGACTTGTAATAAGAGGATACGGCATTTTCGTCACTATTTGTGGCGCCAACTTTGCGCCAGGCTCCTTTGGCTATTTTTTTCAGAAAAACTTCAGAGTCAGCCGCGCAAGCCAGCTGAGTAAGCCCGGTTTCGAGATGTGACGAAATCTCGCTGATGTGGTTTGCCTTTTCAAGAGTAATCGCGTGATAACCCAGATACAAAGCCACAGTAAAGGGCAACATGATAAATAAACAGACCGGGGCAGAATGATTTATAAAAATGCCCAATATTTTCTGCAATAAATTTGCACTGAAAATGCGCTTCAGATTATCGCCTGTTTCCATTCTTGCCAGACCTTACAATGTTGTGTATTATCTCATACTCAGCTTATTACTTTCCACTTAAAAGGACAAGCCAAACCAATACTCATGAAATATGTCAAAAAGCTTTACGAATGGATCCTTTCATGGGCACACAGCCCATACGCCCTTACAGCTTTATTTGTCCTCGCCTTTGCAGAATCAAGCTTTTTTCCGATTCCACCAGATGTTTTACTTATAGCTCTGGCACTTGCAAAACCACAGCTGTCAATTTATTACGCAACAATATGTACTGCCGGCTCTGTTTCTGGTGCCATGTTTGGTTACATTATCGGCTATGCGTTCTGGCAGGCAGTTGGCGAATATTTTTTCGCATATATTCCCGGGTTTACGAGGGAATTATTTGCACAAGTATGTACATCATACGAACAAAATTCTTCACTTATTGTTTTTACGGCCGCATTTACGCCCATACCATACAAGGTATTCACCATAACTGCAGGGGTGTCAAAAATCACACTGGCACCTTTTCTGTTAGCTTCTATATTTGGCCGTGGAGCACGCTTTTTCCTCGTTGGCATACTGTTCAAAAAGTTCGGGCCAACGGTAAAAAGCTATATTGATAAATATTTTAACCTTCTCACTATTCTGGTCGTTGTAATCTATATCGTAGCATTCTACTTTGTACCGATGCTGGCATCTAACGGTAAGTAAAGCCCTCACCGCAATTTGCCATTACCTGGGCAAAAACCAGATCTTGCGATACTGCAAAAGTGCCTCTCCCATTGGCCCGATGGCTATGCCCCGAACCTGGGGCTGATGCAATATATGCAACTTATAAAAATACAAAAATACCCAGGGCGCTTCTTCAATAATAAGTTTTTCGGCCTGCTGATAAAGTTGAACTCTGTTTTGCATTTCTGTTTCGAATCTAGCCTTTTCAAGCAATGCGTCGAGCGCAGGCAGGTTAAGGCCAGAAAAATTATAACCATTATCAATATTGGATGAATGAAAAAGAGCATATAAAAAACTGTCAGGATCAGGATAATCAACAGTCCACCCCATCCTGAAAAAAGATGCTCGTCCTTCTTCAACGCTCTTAAGATGTTCGCCAAACTCCAGTTCTCTAATCACACATCTGATGCCGATATCGCGAAGATTGGCAAGAACAAATTCGGCAATCCTCGAATGAATTTCATCTCGATTGTATTGCAAAACAATCTCAGGGAAACCATTGCCATCTGGGTATCCGGCCTTTTCCAGGCACTCTCTTGCCTTACGCAGATCATAAGAATAACCGGCCAGATCTTTATTAAACCCGGGAATTCCAGGAGGTAAAACTCCATGCGCCGAACGAACACAGTCGTTCAAAACCAGCTTAATGATTGTTTCTCGATCAACCGCATAATTTAGCGCTTTACGAACCCACGGATTGTCAAATGGCGGTGTTCTGGTATTAAAACCAAGATAGTTGGTTCCCCATAGGCTGGTCTCAAGCAAACAGGCCGATAATTTTCGATCTTGACGAACATTCTTATATTGCGAATCAGGAACTTCTACCTGAGAAAGATTACCGACCATAAAAGCGTTAAACCGCTCTGTTTCGTCTTTGATAACAGGAAACTCAAGACGGTCAAGCCATGGCCGCCCTCTGAAATATCCATCGTTTGCCTCAAGAATGATAGTATCCGAGGCACGCCCGACCCACCTGAAGGGGCCCGTTCCAACAGGCATATTTTTCAAATCGCCCTCCGCATCTTCAGAGGGTACAATAAAGGCATTACACATTGCCAGCAGAGAGATAAATGGAGCAAAGGGCTTCTCAAGAAAAAATTCGATTGTATCAGCAGAAACAACCCTTATCCCAGAAATATCAGAGGCTCTGCCCTCGCTGAAATCACGCCCACCCTTGATTACCCAAAAAAAAGAAGCCTGAGAATCTTCTTTCTGACGCAAAAGCCTTTTAAACGAATATAAAACATCGTCAGCTTTGAGATGACGACCACCATTCAGCGAGTTTTTACCGCCAGCTGTTTTATGAAACCTGACATCTGTTCTCAAATGAAAAGTGTAAACTTTTTTATCTTCACTGATACTCCATTCTCGCGCAATGGCAGGCACTACGTCAGCATTCTCGTCAAATTCGACCAGTCCGTCATAAATCTGACGACAAACCTCGTGAGAATTCGAATCTTTTATCAGCGCAGGATCAAGAACGACAAAAGAATCAGCAAAAGCCCGACGGTAGACCCCTCCGGTAACAGGTTGCTCTGTTCTGCCAACCGTTGCAGTTTCTTCAGAACTGCCGCAACCCAGCAGTGTAATAGTCATTAACAACGCCAAAAAAGGCAAAACCCGGTATTGCATAAATATTCCTGTTATCCATCTTCAAAAATGTCTGCACGAATTCTAACACTCCCGGCAATAACGTGCAAAACATCAATGAGCAGATCAGGGCAAAACACATTAAATTCGTGCTTTCAGTCATTTCCACGAGAAGCTCCCCAAAAATCACGGCAAAAAAATTTCGTTCCAATCAGTGCTAATAAATCGCGGCATCTATGCCGATTAGTTGAAAGATAAACAAGAAGCAATCAGCAAAAGCTGAATTCGAGGAGGCGGCAAAATGGTTCAGGAAAGCCTTATAGAAGGTATTTTTAGAAGTCTTAAAAAGAACGCAGGCTGGGCAACCATAATTGTGGGAATTGCCGTCGCGTGTTCTTTTCTTCTCAACCGTTTTGTACCCACAATTTATCAGAGCGAATCATTGCTTCGCGTCATGACGACAGAGAACACCAACGAAATAAGTCTGGCTGCAACAATGCAGGGAGTTCTGTCACAGAATTCAATTATCGAAGAAATAGCTAAAAAATCCAGAATCAACGAGCCGCAGCTAAGACGCGAAGACACTATCATTCTTTCTGATGCAGGCCCGGGACTGGTTAAACTCGAAGTCAGACACGAAAATCCCGTCATGTTAAAAGAACTTGGCAATACCGTTATTCAGGTCCTTTCTGAACAATTTCTCGGATATAGCTCAGAAGCACAGGATTTTGAAGTTAAAGCCCTGCAAAAAAGATTAAAACACCTCGAAAAAAATCTGTCAGACCTTAAAATAGAGCAGGCAAAACTCAGCCTTACCGAAACCACCAAAATCGACGAACCAATGCTGACTCTCGAAAATACAATAAATCAGCTCGAAGAAAAAATAGACATAAATACCCGAAAGCTGCAGACAACTCCCGAAGAAACATTTTATTTTCAGGAAGAAGAAAATCCAGAATATAAAAATTTCAACAGCGAGCTTAAAAATGAACGCAACGAGCTGGTCGAACTTTTTAAAAATTACAAAGAAAAACATCCACGCGTAATTGCCTGTCAAAACCGCATTAAAAAGCTTGAAGAAAATCTTGGCAATGCAAAAACCAGAACCAAAAAGAAAAAGAGCAATCCAGAATACGCAGCTCTAACTGCTGAAATCAAAAGCGACCGCGAACAACTCGATGACATCAGAACAAAATTGAATGAACTGAAAAACATTGCCAGCCTTCATGAAGACAGCGGCGAAAATACAGCCGAAAGCATAAGCCTCAGAATCGCCACCCTCGAAGAACTCCATCGCAAAGCCATTCTTGAACTCGAAGAATCAAAAATATCTCAGAACACTACAGCCGGCAGAATCAACGTATTAAAAAAAGATGCCAGGCCACCACAGACAGTCGGATTTTCTTCTATTCAGCGCGGCTGCCTTGCCCTCGCTTCAGGAGTATTGCTGGCCGTGTTGTTGCTCTATTCTCCGGCTCCAGTCAGAGCTGAATTTGTAAGTGTTTCCGGTAATATAATGGCCGGTGGCATGCAACACGCAAATCACCTGGCACTAACCGCAGAACCGGCAGAAATTATTCTCGAGGTTCCCTCAATGGCCCGTGAACCTCTCGCCCTTCCTTGCCCCGTAGAGAGAGAATTCTACAGCTCACACTATGACGAAAGACTCATAGCGCTGAACGACCCTGATTCAGCAACTTTGAAACCTTTTAAAAACCTTGTCTCAAATCTGCAGATAAGCATGTCAGAATCTCAGACACGCATTGTTCTTGTCGGCTCCGCAAGATCTGGCACAGGCAGAACAACCTTGCTCGCTAATACGGCAGTTTTGCTGGCTCAGGCTGGCTACTCTGTTCTGATGGTCGATGCAAATTTCCGCAATCCAATGCTTCATAGAGTGTTCGACCTTAACAATAACAAAGGCCTTGCAAATATTCTTGCCGGAGAAGACATGAAAGACGCGATTCAGCGCACTTCTGTAGCAGGTCTCTCACTGTTGAGCGCCGGGATATCGCCATTCAGCCCATCAGAAGCCCTCGGTTCGCAAGAAATGATAGAGCTTCTAGCCAATCTCAAACGTAAAACAGAAATTCTTCTTATTGATACCCCTGCCCTGCTCGAACACCCTGAAGCCGGCATACTGGCGGGTCATGCAGGAGCAATGGTTTTCTTGCACCGCGAGGGTGAACCAGAAGAAGATCTTCGCTCGGCAAGAAAACTTCTTAATAATGTCAGAGCCAAAGTTTTTGGCTATGTAAAGATCTGAGCCGGGTATAAAATATCGGAAATGGATTTTTCACCAACACACCCACAAATCATAGCCGCAATAGTGGCTATGATTGCCATGTACACCGACCTTAAATGGGGCCGGATTTACAACTGGCTGACTTTTCCGGCCATATTTACCGGTTGGGCGCTGAACATCGCAATATATGGAATGCCCGGGCTCGGTTACAGCGTCGCCGCAACTCTGCTCGGAATATTTATCTATATCCCCTTTGCTCTGTTCGGCCTGATGGGAATGGGTGACGTGAAGCTTTTAGGGGCAATCGGAGCTCTGGGCGGCTCGTATTTCGTATTCAGCGTTTTTCTTTATACTTCCGCTCTTGGCACGCTTCACGCGGTATTGATTCAATTACTTAATTACGGCAAAAACGCTTTCTCAATGCTGCTGACCAGTTTTTCGACCGGCATTTTTCTGCAAAAAACAATAAAAAAAGAAAATGAAACCACGGCAAAAGAAGGCAAATATCGCTTTCTGCTCGGGATCGACATTTTTATCGCGACCCTGATCGCCATCTATCACACTTTTATCATAACCCTGTAGACCTGCATCCAAAGCCAAAATATCAAAGAGCAGCAAACGATATTGTCGTTTTATTAAAAACTCTGAGTAATTGCAATATCATTGCTCAACAAAAATAACAAAAAAAAACACCTCGCAATTTAATTAAATGTGCATATCATTCTGTACATTCAAATTAACAATTTCGTGAAAAGTGTCGAGATTGACTTGTTCTTGCCTTGAATAATAGTCATGTGATATAGTCTTTCAATAAATTTGCGTCGAGGAGGATCCTCACCTGTGAACAGAAGAGCAATTATCGTGGCATTGCTGGCCTCGCTGGCCATATCGATGCTTCTCTGGAACAAGCTTCAGAAGAGCCAGCCGGCTCGTGTTGCAGCGCCCGTCGTACAGCAACCGACTATTTTGAAAAAAGCGGTTGTGGTAAGCAAAAAAACAGTTGCAGCCAGAACGCGACTCGAACCGGCATTGGTTTCATCGGCATTTGAGATCCGTGAAATCATCGCGTCTGCGGTTCCTGAGCTGGCGTTCAACAACGTGGCCTCGATCACAAACAGGTACACCTCTGTTACTATACTCCCGGGCGACATCATGACACCTATCAGGCTAATGAGCGAAGACCAGATTCCGAATCTGGCACGCGCCATACCCCCTGGCAAAAGAGCCGTGTCTATTGCCGTAACAAAAGTAACTTCTGTTGGCGGGTTTATTCAGCAGGGCGACTATGTTGATGTTATAGCCACATTCAGACCACGCAACAGCGAAACCATAACTAAAATAGTTCTTCAAGATATCCAGATTCTGGCCGTTGGCGGCAGCTACGCGTTTGAAGGCGGCATAGCCAGCGCCACACCGGCACTGGCAGCCTCCAAGGTCGAACTGGTAACCCTCGCGGTAACGCCTGGCGATCTTGAAAAACTTATGTTCCTCGATTCAGGAACAAGTTTTAGACTGGTTCTTAAAAATCCAAATGACAAAGACAACAAGACCCGCACTAAGGGTGCCACCGAAAGAATGATTTTAAGCGACATCGGCCACCCGGACTTTGTCCAGACCGTTAAACCGGTTGAAACATTAAGCACCACTACCGCTGCTCCTGTGCCGGTAATGGTGGTACCGGTCGATGACGGGAAAGTGGAAATCATGTATGGTGCCACAGCACGCCGCGAACTGTTCAAATATGGTGGGCCTGCAGCTGTGCGCTACCAGAACCTTCCCAATATTATGCCTTCCTATGAAAATCAATCTGCCCCGGTGGCACCAGCAGCAGAAAGCTCCGCAGCCACCAGCGCAGCTGCTGAATAACAGGAGAATTGCCATGAAAAAAAATACCAGATTTTTTAAACCCAAAATGTTCATGATGGCTCTTGTTGTTCTGCTTGCAATGTTTGCAAACACGCAAACAGCATCGGCTGAAAAGCTCATGATACCCATGGGCAAGTCAGTAGCCATACCCGCCCACGGCGTTAAAAAGATAATGGCCGTCAAAGAAGGAATCGTAGACGTTCTCAACGTTTCAGATGAAGAAATCATACTTTCCGGCCTTGGAAACACACCGGCCGCCACTCAGCTGATCCTGTGGGACATGACCGGCCGCCGTGTCTATGACATCGAAACTTTCTCTGAAAATGAAATTATCCTCGCAAAATTCGCCTCTATAATTGGCACCAACAATGTTCAGCTTGTTATATTCCCTGATTCTGCCTACCTAAAGGGTCAGGTTGCCTCAGAAGAAGAAAAAGCCAAAGCCGAAGATGTCGCCAGAAGCCTTTTGGGCAACAAGCAGCTTATCAGTATGGTTGAATTTGAAGTTTCTGCCCCCTCTTTGCAACAACGCATCGAAGCAGCCATTAAGCTGCCGAACGTAAAAGTAACCGTGATTTCTCCAACTTATGACGCGGGCAAACCATCAGTAAGTACTGATACCACCGACATTCGCGTAGTGCTGCAGGGTACTGTCGAAAACCAGAACGACTACATACATTTAACCGAAACCATCAAGGGTTTTGTGCCATCCGAAGACAAGGTCAGTAACCTTGTTTCGATAGCAAACCCAGTTCAGGTTGTCTTTCAGGCCTATGTATTACAGGTAAGCAAAAACAACACAGACGATCTCGGCATAGAATGGGGTAAAAGCAGCGGCGGAGATGTTGTTACCGGCGTCCTTGGCTTCCTTGAAAACGCCAGCAACGATTTCCGTGGCGATGCTCAATCTTCAGGCGCCCCCGTTCCTAACAAGATGAATCCGTTCTACATGAACAACATCAACCGCTTCGACCTTATTGCTGCTCAGGTGCGAGCCTGGGAAACCAACGGTAAAGCCAAAGTTCTTGCCAATCCCAAACTACTGGTGTATGCCAACGCTACTCCGGTAAAAATAGCCAAAGCAGGCTGGCTTGATGAAAAAGACAGTGCAGAAAACGAAAGCAACATTGAAACCGACTCTGGTCTGGCTTATGTTAACATCGGCCAGAAGGTTTATTTCGCCAGCGGCGTGGATCAAGCCGGTAGTCCGATCTATTCATCGACCGATGCTTCGCTTAAGTTGGCGATAAGAGACATGTATGTCAACAACGACGAGCTTAAATTCTCAGTC
>SABV01000418.1 GCA_009928855.1 Erysipelotrichia bacterium
TCCATGGTCGGCATCTGAATATCCATTAAAACGACATCAAAGCAGGTTTTGGATTCTGTAACCTTTTTAACAGCCTGACGACCATCATTTGCCACTTCCACAATAACACCGGCCTGCTGTAAAAGCTCAACAGCAATTTCCTGATTGGTGAGATTATCTTCGGCAAGCAGTATATGAGCACCTTGCAGAATATTTTTCCAGTTAAAACTTTCAGTCAGCTGAAGATTTTTCTTTCTAAACTCCGGAGCAAAAATTCCGATAATCGCATTTATGAGATCTGAAGGGGTTATAGGGGCCATCAGCACATCATCGGCAAGAACTTCGTCGGCTGCACAAAGCAACGCAAAATCATCGTGTTGAGCAACCATTACTACAGCCGGAGAATGGGCACCCCCCATGCCCTTCTTTATAAAATTCACCACTTCAAAACCGTCGCAGTCAGGCAAACGAGAATAAACAAAAGCAAGGTCATACGGATTGGCGGGGTCCTGGTGCTTAAGCAGTTCTTTCAGCTCACGAGCAGAAGTTACCATCGTCACATTGGCCGCAGCAAGCTCAAGATGCTGAACAAGAGCTCTCCATGGCAGCAATTTGCTGTCGGCAACGATAAACCTTTTTCCGCGCAAAACATCTGTTATTGGCTCGTTTGCTTCAGAAGAAATACCGAAGACCGCCGAGAAATAAAAACAGCTCCCCCTACCCGGCTCAGATTCAACTTCAAGCTTTCCGCCCATCATTTCAACAAGCTTCCTGGAAATACTCAAGCCCAGACCGGTTCCGCCATATTTTCGGGTGGTAGAGCCATCTGCCTGAGAAAAATCCATAAAAATCTGCCCCTGCTGATCTGGAGTTATCCCGATGCCTGTGTCTCGAACGGCAAAACGAAGGCGGGCCTGCGAACTGTTTTTTTCAAGCAGGCTGACTATAACCTCAATCTCGCCCTGCTCTGTAAATTTAAAAGCGTTGGTGAGAAGGTTGCTTAGCACCTGCCCCAGACGAGTCGGGTCACCAACAAGATTCTGCGGAATATCAGGAGGAATCTGAAAGAAAAAATAAAGATTTTTACCGGCTGAACTCGCAGCAATGAGATTTGAAAGACCACTCATCACATCATCGAGAACAAAGCCGGTATGTTCCATGCTCATTTTTCCGGCTTCAATCTTTGAAAAATCAAGAATATCGTTGATCAGCCCAAGAACTTTGCTTCCCGCATGCTGAATCTTCGTAATATAATCATGAACCTTTGCCGGCATTTCGAGTTTAAGAGCCAGATGAGAATAACCAATCACCGCACTCATCGGGGTTCTGATTTCGTGGCTCATATTCGCCAGAAATTCGCCTTTAGCTCTACTTGCGGCTTCGGCAAAAGCTCTCGCTTCATCAAGGGCGTTATGAATGGCGATAGCCTCGCTGATATCTTCTTTTACGCCGACAAAATGAGTGATTTTTCCGTTTGCATCAGTTACCGAGCTTATTTTGGCGGCCTCCCAATAGAATTCGCCATTTTTTTTTCTGTTATAGAAACGGTCAGACCAGGTTTTTCCGCTCAAAATGGTTTCCCATAAATTTTTGTAAAATTCCAACGGATGGGTTCCGGATTTTATAATGCGCGGAGTTTGCCCGATCGCCTCTTCTTTTGAATAACCGGTAGTTCGACAAAAAGCCGGGTTTACGTATTCGATGGTTCCATGTTTGTCGGTGACGACAATCATGCTGGCACTGTTTTCGACCGCCTGAGAAAGCAAACTAAGGCCCTGCATTGATTGCTCAAGCCTTTTCATGGCAAGCTGGCGGCCGGCAAGGGCGAAAGCAAAAAACGCCAGAGCAAAGCTCAAAGCAAGGCAGCAGAACAATACCACGTAATCCATTCCGTAAATTCTCGCCTCATACTCCGGAAGAGAGAAAAAGCAGGCAGACCATGTGCGACCACCAACCGCCATAAGGGTATTAAATGAAAAAATTGATTTATGTGATTTAAAATTACTAGTGCCAAGCGAGTCGTAAAAAATCTTGGACGGGTCTATTTGAGCGCCATCATAAAGCTTCAGAGCAATTTTATTGTCTGAGAGGCGCATCATTGCATCTGCAAAATCATCGGCATATAGCGGTGAAAAAACGTATCCTTTCAAGGCTTTGCGGCGTTCTTCAGGTTTTTCGCGCAAAAAATCAACATCAAACACAGGGTAATAAACAACGAAGGCATTATGAACATTATTTACCAGGGCAACCCTGCCGCACATAACAGGCTGAGCAGTAATAAAAGACTTTTCAACAGCCTCGCGACGCACAGAATCAACACTGACGTCATAGCCCAAAACACGCAAGTTTTGCTCATTCACTGGCTCAAAAAGAGTGATAGGAAAATATTCATCTCGTTCACCCTCCGGCCAGATTCTGTAATCGCGAAAACCTTCAGATCGAATTTCGGCCTGTAAGGCCTCTTTGTCTTCAGGCAGAACTTTTTTTGCAAAGGCTAAGGCAAAAACACCCGGATAATATTTTGACAATTCAAGTGATTGAAAAAAAGCCGCCCATTCTGACCGCGTAATATTATCTGAAGCAGCAAAAAGCCCTGCAGCAGAAATAAGCAGGCGCTCATGATACCCAAAACCCTCAACAAAACGCTGTTTTAGCAATTCAGACTGGGCATCGAAGTGCGCCTGATGTTTTGCCAGATTAGCCACTCTAACAGCTTGCCATAACCACAAAGAACCAAGCACAGCCAAAAATAAAACCAGCCACGGAACTATGCGCCAGAAAAAAAGCC
>SABV01000419.1 GCA_009928855.1 Erysipelotrichia bacterium
GGGGCTTCCATAACCAGATTAAAATCTTTTACTTCATGGTCCGGAAAAAGCACAATGCCATTCGCACCATAATTGGCAAGCTTTAATTCAGACAGCCGCTCAGAAGCCATGGCTGGAAGATTTATCAACAAAGCCGGCAGAAGCAGAAAAAGCAGACGTGCCAGTATTTCTGCTCTGCAGACAGTCAGAAACTTCATAAACCGCTCCTTGCATAAATGTGCGAATTACGGGAGAACTCCCCCAAGTATCTTTCGACATCATGCGCCAAAAAGTTTAGCAGATACCTTATTTTCTTAAAAACCTGCGCCACCACCCGGAGCACCACCACCTGCGGTTGAGCCACCAGAGACAACTTTGGCCATTCTGAATATTGGCAGATACATGGCAAGAACGATAACACCAACAACGGTGCCAATTACCACGATAAAAGCCGGTTCAACAAGGGCCGTAATCTGGTCTATAAGAAAATTTATTTCGTCTTCGTAAAATTCCGCCACTTTTTCGAGCATTTCATCGAGATTACCAGATTCTTCACCGACCTCGATCATCTGTGTCGAAAGCTCAGGCATAAGCTCAACCTTTGCAAGGGCCCGCGCAATAGGAATACCACCCTCTACCTCTTTAACCACGTCTTCAAGAGCCGCCTGGATTATCACGTTTTCGATGGCTTCATTGCTTATTTTCATCGCAGAAATAATATTGATACCTGACTCAAAAAGCGTAGCAAGGTTTCTTGCGTAAAGAGCAACCAGGTATTTCTGAAGAAGGCCGCCAAAAACAGGTATTTTAAGTTTGAACCAGTCAAAAAATTTGCGACCACGTTCAGTATTGTTTATCTGAAAAATCGCAAGAAACACAGCTACTGAAGCCGCCAGCAGATTAAGCACATTAGCGGCAAGAAAAGTAGAAAAATCTATAACCTTCTGAGTAAGCCACGGAAGTTCCTGGTTAAATTGGGCAAACAGAGTTGCAAACTGCGGAATTACGAACAACATGAGGAAACAGACAACGCCAAGAGCGACCAGCGCGATAATTGCCGGGTATGTTAAGGCACCAAGCACTCTTCTACGAATAGCAATCTCACGCGACAAAAGATTATTAAGACGTTCAAGCACCATATAAAGTCGGCCCGATTCTTCGCCAACCTTTACAAGATTCGAATAAAGAAGACCAAATACGTCGTCATGGCGCTTAAAACAGGCATTCAGCGGCATACCGCCTTCAACATCCATTTTGGCATCCCAGATGATTTTTTTGAAGCGCCATGTTTTCATCTGACGCGAAAGCGTCGAAAGAGAACGCAAAACAGAAATACCGGCGCGAGTCAGTGTTGCAAAATACTTGGTAAAAAGCAGCCTCTCGCTAAGACCAACATGACCATAAAATGGGTTTAAATAAGAAAATACCGAACGAATTTCTTCGCCCGGCCCTTCTACTGTTTTATTAAATTCTTCGTTGTTGCTGACTTCCGGCATCGTCAAGCTCCCTGTCTACCAGTCCATGATTAGGCCATCGTATTTAACTTTTATACTTCTCATTTGCTCGTTGCCCGAACCAGTACCGGTAAAATCATAAGTTATCCACTTACAATTCTCAACAGGAATGTGAAAAATATTTGTTTCGGTAGTCTTAACTGAGTCGCGAATTTCAACAAGAAGCTCGACACTCCCCGCTGCTGGCGACAACAGAAGCTCTTGCACGCTCTGAGTCAAGTAAGCGCCTTCCAGGGAACTGAAATCTGCCGGGTAACGCATATTATCTTTGAAATATCGAGAAATAGCGTCTCTCACAGCCTTTAAATTATACTTAACGAGAGTTTGTCGCGCCTCAGAGGTTGAATCCTGGTAATAGCTCGCCCCGAGTCCGACGAGAGTAGCCATGATGGCCACCACAATCAAGATTTCGATAAGCGTAAAACCACGATTATTCATCTCGAACCAGCATCACCGTCTGCGCATCATGCCTTTTAAAATCTACAACCTGGCGATGCGTCCGATAGCCTTTTCTTTTGAGGCTTATTTCGCCAAATTCTTTCGTGATAAGAGTCACCTTGAAAGAGCCATTATTATTAGTCTTAATCTTCATATCATCAAGCACAACCTCGACATTTTTCAGAGGCTGCTTTGTAAAAGCATCAACAACATTAAAGGTAATTGAGTCAGCAAGCTTAACTCTACGCATGGCTATTTTTGCCGGTCTGGCAGATTTAACAAACTCTTCGATTCTTCCGCTCAGAGTCTGAAAACCATCAGCGATAATTATGACATGCCCCGACCGCTGCTCTATCAGAACCTGCCCAAGGCGGTTAGACTGATAAATTCGGTTGCCAAGCATCATGGCAACGCCACTGATACCGGCGTGACTTATGGCATCGACAACTTCAACAAGAAGCTGCCCTGACTCAACAGGAGAAGACGAAGGTTCAGCCCCAGCACTGGCCGGTACTGAACCTGCAGCTTGTGTTTGTGTTTCTGTTTCAGGAGCGTTCTGCTCTGAGGCTTTATCGCCTTTGCCCTTTATCATTACCTGCACAAGGGGGGAAATAAGGTAGCCATCTTCGAGCATATCCGCGATGAGGCGTGCCGCATCAGTGGTTCTCATGCCGTTTACGCCAACATTGCCAATCAACGGCATTGAAATGCTGCCGTCTTTTCCTACTTGTCTCCGGACAGAGAGCTCTGGTTCGCCCTTTACCCAGATATTTATAAAATCACCAGCTCCAATAATTCCTGGCTGGGCG
>SABV01000420.1 GCA_009928855.1 Erysipelotrichia bacterium
TGCAAGGGACTCCTTTTTACATTATTTTTAAAGGAGAAGCATGCTACAAAACAGCTGCCGAATGTGGCTATGACGCAACGACACTCGGCAATCACGAACTCGACAATAGCCTCGAAAATCTTAAAACACAGCTGACGAACTCCGGCATGCGCCTTCTCTGCTGCAATGTCTTCTACCGCGATACCGGCCGCCATGTTTTTCAACCATACATGGTATTCGTGCGCAACGGCGTTAAAATAGGCGTCATTGGCAGTATCGGCAATGCGGCATGGGATGAAATCGATTGTAAAATCAGAGCTCCGATGATCAACGTAGATCAAACCACCAGCGTCAGGGAAGTCGCCCGACGTATCAGGCCGTATGTCGATCTGGTAGTGGTTCTTTCGCACGCCGGCATAGAGTTTGACGAACAGATGGCCGCCAGAGTAGCAGAAATAGACCTTTTGATTGGCGGGCATACTCATGTTGAGCTTGCTGCACCACGGCTGGTAAAAAATCTGCCGGAAGCCGGAAAAGCCAACAACGGTCTTGATGGAACCCTGGTTGTTCAAGCAGGTGAGCACGGTCAATTTCTGGGCAGAGTAAATCTTACCCTTGACGATTCAGGGAAAATCGCCACCTGGTCTGGCTGCCTGGAGCAAGTTTCTGCCGCTCACGAATCAATGGCGCCAGCCGGAATCCGCGAAACGGTCGAATCATTCAATCGGCGTCTCGAAGACATGATGAATGAAGTGGTCGGCTATACCGAAAAAGCCCTTGATTATCCCAGAGATCTGCGCAAAACCGCTATGCTGCCGATGGGCACTTTTACGGCCAAAAGCATGCTAGAGGCTGCAAAATCAGACATGTGCGTCATAAACTCAGGCGTCATCAGAAACGATATAAAAGCCGGCAATATAACTTGCGGTGGCGTATTTGAAGCTCTTCCTTACGACAACACGGTAGTAAGTTTTAAAATGAGCGGCGAAAAAATACAGAAAATGCTCGACCATATCTGTTCGCATCTCGGCGATCCTGATGGTTACCAGTTCGCAGGAGTAGAAGCAACTTTTAACACAAGCACCGGAAAGGCTGAAAACGTAAAAATCGCCGCCGCTCCCATTGATCTGCGCAAAGAGTATCGCGTTTCTACATCATCATTTATGGCTAACGGAAACGTTGCTGGTGACATTCTTTTTGCCGGCGCAGGTGAAATAGAAGACTCAAATATTATTATGCGCGACGCGGCCATTAACTTAGCCAGAGAATTAAAAACTCTACCCGACATGTCAGTGGCGCCAATCAGCATAAAAGGCTCAAAATAAAGTAAAAAGAACTATCTCAACGGTAAAACCACAGATTGGCGACAAACACAAGGCCCGAAGAGATAAGAACAGAAATCATACCCATGCGTAAAAACGCTACCCGGCTCCACTTGCCGTGGTAGCGTTTTCCTGTTCCCCAGTAGATAAAATCTGAAATCACAATACCCGCAAAACATGTAAACCCCGAAAAAGCAGGGTTAAGACTGAGCCCGACAAAGTGATTCAATGGCAGAAAAGCAATTGATAAAAAAACAGCTCTTACCAGAAAATTGCCCCGTACGATAGCAAGAGGCAACACACGCTTACGACTTACCAGCGAAAGGTTGCCGGCGCGTTGCGCCCATTTCCACCTGATACTCAAAATAGCAGCAAAGCTGACTACATAGGGCACAAAAAATAGTTCATTGGGAAAGCGGGTAGTCAGGTTAGCTCCTAGAATCCAGCCAAAAGAAACAATAAACATGTAAAAAATAGGACGAACTCGCAAAAGCTCATCTTGACTGCCTGGCATTTCGAGAAAAACGTCAACAATTGAAATAAGAATCGTGCAAACGAGAACAGGAATATACCATTCAGGCCCAACGAGGCTCCAGGCAGCATAACCGGCCAGAGCAACTCCGATAATACCCGAATGCCCGAGTCTGCCCGAAAATGAGCCAAAGAGCCAGGTCAACAGAAAAATTATGCCAATCGAGCAAAGCTGCATGACAATTTCCGGAACAGGCTTGGTCGTTATTTTCATTATGATAAAAAGAGTTCCGAACGGGATAATGATGTTATCGGCACCACCCAGCGAAATTGCTTCAAAACAGGTCACCAGAACAGAAATAAGCAGGGCTGCAAGCACGCATTCCATTCTGCCGACATGAGTAAGCAGCAATAAGCCGATATGAACGATTAAAAAGGTCGAAAGCAAAAAAATAAACGAGCCCTCGAGACTTTTTCGCTCTTCTTCGACACTGTAGACCTTAAAACCGTATGAAACCCCGACTATAGCCGCAAGAGCGTCTGAAACCGATAAAACCATTATAGAAATCAGGTAAAAATCAGGTTTCTCAAAATAGGTTGTCACAGTGAAAGTAAGGTATATAGCTATCGGGTGCAGCAGGTCTCCAGAGGATTTTCGCTTGACACCATGCACAGATTGGAGCATTCCAAGCTTTTTTGTCGTTACCATAAGCGAGACAAAAGCGATGCAAAGCCCGAGAACAGTCCAGTGCGACTTAAAAATATAAGCAAAACTCAGCGAAACAATACCACCGGTAAGGTGCACAAACTTTCGGGTTGCTTCCTGGGAGCAAAGACTGAAACCACGCAAAATCTCTCCGGTTCCGACCAATGCAAGAAAAATTGAAGCAACTATCAGGGCAGAACCAAATTCGCTATCCCAGAGGAGCATTGTTACCACCGTTATCAG
>SABV01000421.1 GCA_009928855.1 Erysipelotrichia bacterium
TTTTTTCAGCAGGTACTGCTTCGGGCAATAATCCTGCTTCTCTGAACATCTGGCGATTATAAAACATGGCAACACAATTGCTCTGATCAGGCAGGCCATAATATTTTCCGCCGATATTGCAGGCCTCTAAAGGGGCTGCCAGATATTGAGACCTGATTTTGTCGAAGCCTAAAGTGCCAAGATCGACAACCGCATTTTTGCGAGCCAGTTCACAGACGAATGACCAGTCCACACGCGCCATATCAGGGCCCTGCCCGACAGTCAGCGCGGTACGCAATTTGGCTTTATGGCCGTCAAAAGGTATGCGCACCGGTCGCACCGTGTACTGAGTATTCAAAACTTCCCATTTTTTGATGATTTCACGAAGAATGATTTCTTCCTGGTCGTTGTAGGTGTGCCAGAAAGTAAGAATCGTTCTGCCATCGGGGCTGGTGGCTATGGAGTCGTCCCAGGCTACGAAAACAAGTGCACAATAGGCGATTATAGCTGCAATAATAAATTTTTTTTCGTTCATAACTGCTCCCCTTACTCTTTAACCGCGCCCTGAGTCATGCCCTCGATAAAATAACGCTGGGCAAACAGAAACAACACCGCAATAGGCACGATTGAGAAACACGACGCCGACATGATCAGGCCCAGTTCTGAAGTATACTGACCTCTGAACAAAGCCAGACCAACCGGAAGAGTTATGCTGAGCGGATTTTCAAAATTGGTGCAAATGAGCTGCCACAGAAAATTTGACCAGTGAAACAAAAAAGTCAGAAGAAACAGCGTAAGAATGATCGGAAAAGCGAGCGGCACAATGACCACTCTGAAAACCTGCCACTCAGACGCGCCATCGATCTGCGCAGCTTCGAGCAAAGAATCAGGAATTGTATCCATAAACTGTTTCAGCATAAAAATGCCAAACACAGAAGCGAGATGCGGCAGAAACATGGCCCATTTTGTTCCGAACATACCCATTTTACAGATCATGAAAAATTGCGGAACCATGAACATCATGCCCGGAATCATCATCGTAGCCAGCAACAGCATGAACATCTGCTGTTTATAAGGAAGCTCTTTTTTGGAGAAAACGTAAGCACCCATAGAAGCAAATAGAGTCACAAGAAAAGCCGCAGTAGTAGCAACAAGCAGACTATTCAAAAAATAGGTGCCAAAATTCTTTTTCTGCTCGATCACATCGACGGCACCGATAGCCTTTGAAGCTGCATCAACCTTGAGCACGCGTCTGAAATTATCAAGAGTCGGCTCGAAAGGCACGATGTCAAAAGGATTTGTCTTGCTTAAAACGAGCTCCTGGCCAGACGGCTTGAATGATGTGCACAGCATCCAGAAGAATGGAAACAACACCACGACAACGCCCACCACCAGAGCCTCATACAAAAACATTTTTTTGAGAAAACTGACGCGATATTCGTAACCTGTTCTTATAAAGCGCTGCACCACGACAATTGTCAGAATTATCGTAAGAATCACCGCCATGCCATTATAGACCGGAACAAGCTTACGCATGAGTTCACCGGCCTTAACAGCTGCTTCAGGGCCTTCGCCAACATTTAAAGCCGAAAGAGCCATTGAGCCGAACTTAAAAAGTTGCCCAGACACAACGTAAGAAAGCGAAATCATCACAGCCAGAAGCAGAATGAAAACTATTATTCTTCCCGGATGAAGGTTTCTGGTCATTTTCTGGCCTCCGCGTCGTTGCGTGATACGAACTTCTGCTGTAACCATGTTATACCGAGAGTAATAATAAGCAGCATATATGAAATAGCTGCGGCATAGCCATAGTTACCGGCATCGAACTGTTTAAACAGGTAATAGCCGGCGACCGATGTTGAGCCGACAGTTTCGCCACCAATGACGACCTGCGGACCGCCTGAAGTCATGGCATAAATTTCGGTAAAAGCGTTAAGAGAGCCGATAACGCCGGTAATGACCATAAAAATAATTATCGGGCGCAGCAGAGGAACAGTTATATGCTTGAACTTCTGCCACTCAGTTGCGCCGTCGATGTCAGCTGCCTCGTAAACAGCTTCAGGTATGTTCTGCAGAGCTGCAAGAAACAATACCATACCAAAACCGGCACCTTTAAGGATCATGGCAAACACAACCGCAGCCAGTGCTGTGAGGGGGCTGCCCAGAAGACCGGTAGTGTTGAAAAAATTGTTTTCGCCCATCAGCCAGGTAGTTATCTGGGCCAACGCCCCAAATTTAGGGGCATAAATCAGAGTCCAGATAACGCCAACCACAAGCATATCGAGTACGTTCGGCAAAAAGAACGCACTTCTGAAAAAACTTTTACCAAACAATTTGTTATCAAGAAGTAACGCCAGGGCAAGAGAAGCACAGATGCCCAACGGAATGCTCAAACCACCATAGAGAGCTGTTACGCCCAGTGACCACCAGAATTGAAAGTCACTGATAATACGCTTGTAGTTCGCCAGCCCGACAAAATCAAGATTGGCCAGACTATAGTCAGTTGGAGAGCCAAAAAAGCTCAGGTAAAACGAATAAAAAATGGGAAAAATAAGAAAAACACCGAACAACAGCATGAAGGGCGAAAGAAACCCTGCAGCAACTGCGGTGTCTTTATCAGTCTTGATAGCCAAAATTTAGCCTCCCTCTGTTCATTCAGGGTGATTCTATCACAAAACAATGAAATTCCAATGAATTCAATTTTTCAGCCTTATCTTCGGCTTCTTTTTCGCTGTC
>SABV01000076.1 GCA_009928855.1 Erysipelotrichia bacterium
TGATTTGCGTGTTCGAAAACGTTATTTGTCTTTGGTCGGTCGCAATATCTTCAAAGCGACACTTTCTGGTACTTCTGCGTAATGCAGAACTTCCATGCTGAAACTGGCGCGTCCTTGCGATAACGAGCGCAGATGTGTCGAATAATTAAACATTTCGGCGAGGGGTACGTGGCATTCTATTGTTCGCATGTCAGCACGCATTTCCATGTTTACCACTTTACCGCGTCTTGAATTGATGTTGCCGATGATATCTCCGAGATATTGCTCGGGCGTTTCAACTTCAACGCGGGTATATGGCTCAAGCAATACCGGAGAAGCTTTAGCCAAACCGAGTTTCATGCCTTCGATTGCTGCAACTTTAAATGCAATGATGCTGCTGTCTACTTCGTGGTAAGAACCGTCGAGCAGAGTGACTTTGACATCTGTAATGGGCTTCTTTGCCAGTGGACCTTCGTTAAGAGCTTCTCGAACGCCCATTTCAACGGCCGGGAAAAAGGTTGATGGAACAGTGCCGCCTTTAACATTGGTTTCGAATATGATTCCGCTGCCACGTGGCATGGGTTCGATATCCATTACTACATGCCCGTATTGCCCGCGTCCGCCAGATTGCTTGACGCATTTGCCTTCGGTCGAAACGCCTCTGCGAATGCCTTCGCGATAAGCGACTTGTGGCGCACCCACGCTGGCTTGAACATTAAATTCCCTCAAAATGCGGTCAACAATGATTTCCAGGTGGAGTTCGCCCATGCCGGCGATAATTGTTTCACCTGTTTCATCGTCCATCGAAGCTTTGAAGGTGGGGTCTTCATCCATCAGCGTGTGCAGCACGGTGCTGAGCTTGGTAAGATCGGCCTTGGTTTTGGGTTCAATGGCCACCGAAATAACTGTTTCTGGAAACGTTATTTTTTCAAGAACCGGAGCGTCTTTATCATAAGCCAGAGTATCGCCGGTTCCGATGCGTTTCATTCCAACGATTGCAATAATATCGCCGGCCTGAGCAGTCTCAAGGTCGATGCGCTGGTTGGCGTGCATTTGCAGAATACGGCCAACGCGCTCTTTCTGGCCGCGAGTTACATTGTATATCTGATCGCCGACGTTTAAAACGCCTGAGTATATTCTGGTATAAACCAGTTTACCAACGTGTGGCATAGAGGCGACTTTAAAAGCCATGGCAGAGAAAGGCAGGCTGGGGTCGGCGGCTATTTCTATCTGCTCAAGCGTTTCCTGTTTAAAGGCAATCGACGGCGGAATATCAAGCGGTGAGGGCAGATAATTTACGATAGCGTCCAACAGGGCTCGAACCCCTTTGTTGCGAAATGCAGAGCCGCAGAGCACTGGTACTATTTCGTTTTTGATTGTGGCTTCGCGAATCGATGACTGAATAAGTTCTTTGCTTATCTGCTCGCCAGCCATATATCTTTCAAGAATCTCATCGCTGCAGCTGGCGAGAGTATCTATTAGAATTGTGTGGGCAGCTTGCGCCTGTTCACGCATGTTTTCGGGTATTTCACTCTCAACCATTTGCCCGGCAGAGTCTTTCTCTGAGGGAGCCCATATTCTGGCGATCATGTTTACAAGATCGACGTGCCCGATGTAGTTTTCTTCGTTTCCTATTGGTAGGCTCAGCACAAGGGGCTGAGATTTCAGTCGCTCTTTAATCTGGGTTACGACTCGATCAAAGTTCGCGCCGGTTCTGTCCATTTTGTTTACAAAAACCATACGAGGCACTTTGTACTTGTCGGCCTGACGCCACACTGTTTCAGACTGCGGCTGAACGCCTGCAACGGCGCAAAGAAGAACAACGCAGCCGTCAAGAACACGTAAAGAGCGCTCAACTTCGGCGGTAAAATCAACGTGCCCTGGCGTGTCGATGATATTGATGTCCGAATTCATCCACTTGCATTTGGTGGCCGCGCTTGTGATAGTGATGCCGCGCTCCTGTTCCTGTACCATCCAGTCCATGGTGGCGGTGCCATCGTGTGTTTCGCCGATTTTATAATTTCTTCCGGTGAAATAAAGAATTCTTTCGGTAGTGGTTGTTTTGCCGGCGTCAATATGAGCAATAATACCGATGTTTCTGACCCGCCGCATGTTTTCGAGCTGCATTTTGAGAGTGTGTCCTTTTCGTGAGTAAATACTTTGCGAGGAGCCGTTATAAAACCTGTTGAACTGAACCGGAAAGAACCACGATTCGCGTAGTAAAGATTATTACGCTCCTGATGAAGAAGGCAAACATTCTACACGATTTCAATGTACCAGTCAAGAATCTGTTTTTGTTGCTCTCTAGCTAATATGATGATGACGACGTTGTAGCGCCACTTTCGGTCCAGTCTGTGTGGAAAAACTGCCCCCGTGGGTGGTCGATGCGCTCGTATGTGTGTGCGCCAAAGTAGTCGCGTTGAGCCTGTAAAAGATTCGCCGGCAGTCGCTCACAGCGATAGCTGTCATAATAATTCAGGGCTGCGCTCATGGCTGGTATTGGAATGCCCATGTCTATCGCGCCTTTAATTACTTCGCGCCAACTGAGCTGTGCTTCTGAAAGGATTTTGTTAAAATATGGCGCCAGCAGCAGGTTGGTAAGTTTGGTGTCAGCAGCGAAAGCTTCGTTTATTCTGTCAAGAAAGCGGGCCCTGATAATGCAACCGCCCCGCCATAAAAGAGCGATCTGCCCAAAATTCAGGCTCCAGTTAAATTCTTCGGAAGCTTTTCGCAATAGCTGAAATCCCTGGGCATACGAGCAGATTTTAGCGGCATAAACAGCGAATTTTAAATGTTCCAGAAAAGTTTGCCGGTTGCCGCTGAATACTGACGAAGGGCCTTTGAGTTGCCGACTGGCTGCAACACGCTCTTCTTTTATTGCCGAAAGGTTTCGCGCAAAAACAGCCTCGCTAATCTGTGGGATGGCAACCCCAAGATCAAGACCGGCTTCTATCGTCCATCTGCCTGTGCCTTTTTGCCCGGCCGAGTCCATGATCATTTCTACCAGAGGTTTGCCTTTCGGGTCAGTTTTGCTGAGAATGTCGGCAGTAATTTCGATCAGATAAGAGTCAAGCTCACTTTTATTCCAGTCAGAGAATACTTCGCTCATCTCTGCAGCGCCCATGCCCAGACCCTTCATCAAATGGTATGCTTCGCATACCAGCTGCATATCGCCGTATTCTATGCCGTTATGCACCATTTTTACAAAATGTCCTGAGCCGCCCGGCCCTATCCATTCACAGCACGGTATATTATTGTCTGCTCTTGCAGCAATAGCTTGAAAAATCGTTTTGATTGCCCCCCATCCTTCAATGTTGCCCCCCGGCATTATTGAAGGGCCTTTGAGGGCTCCCTCTTCGCCGCCCGATACACCGGCGCCAATAAATAAAATGCCTCTGGCGGCGGCTTCGACGCAACGACGCATGCTGTCGGGATAATGGCTGTTGCCGCCGTCTATAAGAATATCGCCTTTTTCAAGCATTGGTATAAGTGCATTTAAAAGCTCATCAACAGGTTGCCCGGCTCTTACCATCATCATTATGCGGCGGGGAGGACGAAGGCTGGAAACCAGCTTTTCAAGACTGTGACAGCCAATGAAGTTTTTGTCTCTGCCGCGCCCTTCAATGAATTTATCGACTTTGTCGATGCTGCGGTTAAAACATGCAACTTTAAATCCTTTGCTTTCGATGTTCAGCATAAGGTTTTCACCCATTACCGCCATGCCGATCAGGCCAATGTCTGCGAGTTTACTCATGTTTGTTCCTCTCAGAAAATGTTTTATAATCAGCTTTAAGCTGTTTGACGTAACTGAATATCATTGGTATGAATGTGTCTGCGTGTTTTTCGAGCCACAATTTCATTTCAGTTCCTTTTTTTTCATGGGCATGAAAATCGGCTGTAACAAAGCCCAATGTGTAAGCTAATTCCATGATGTGTTGCTTATTTGTCGTTGTTGAATTCTCTATTGTTTCGCTCCAGGGAAAATTCTGTCTCGCGAGAAACGTGTCATTGCCAATTACCAGACTACCTAAAAATGGGTCCAGACCTTGATGCGCCCTTTTCATGGCTTCTATGGTAGCCTGCTGCTGCAGAACAACTGTTGGGCTGCCGATACTGCTGGGGCGCATTTGTTTGACTTCAACGATACAGTCGTCTTGCCATTCTTTGCTTCCGCCTTGTAGCAGAACAAAATAACGTTTGAGCCCAATGCTTGACAACCCCTTGTCGAATCTCTGCGAAATGTCGAGTATTTCAGCTTGATCGGCTGATATGCCCTGTATTGTGCTAAACCAGTTGTTCAGCGCAGTTTTTACAAGAAGAGTTTCTTGTTCAGATACCTGTGAATATTTTTCATAATTAAAGCTGTTTGGAGAAGCCTGGCTGGTTCTTTTTTTTATGAATTTTGACCATTTGACATCACTTTCGTCAGCGATAAAATTTTTAATAAATTCGGATTTTGGCATTTCTGGCCATTCGTATGTTTCAGGGTCGGCAGCGCGATCGCTGTAGCCGGCGCAAAGTTGCTTAACGAGGTTTTCTTGCTCTTTCTGTGTGAGCTCTTCTTCATAGGCGGTCAGCAGGCTGACCGAAAGTCTGAAGATGTCGAATGAGAGGGGCGCATTGGCATAGGCTTCGTCAAGGTCGTCGATGGCATAGATTGCTTGACGATTAGCGCTTTTGGCTATCGAAAAATTATGCATGTGCAGATCACCTGCTACCATTCCCGTGGGGGCTGTGCGCAATAATTCGAGACTGGAAGCCTTTTGCAGGTCGCGATTCATCAAATGAGCGCTGCCTCGCATAAACGAAAAGAGGTCGGCAGACATTGCATCAAGTTTTTCGTTAAAGCTTTCTTGCGAGTTTTCAGCAACTTTTTTGTTAAAGTTGTGTATCTCGGTGATTACGTCAAATTGGTCAAAATCACGTGCGATGGCGATGTTATGACAGGTCATTGTCAGGAGAAAAGTCAGCAGCAAGAAGCTGTTTTTCATTGTGAGTCTCCGCGTGGGCCAATTAAAATCTGATAAAAAAGATTATACCAGATTAACATCGTGCGTGAAGAGCGTCGTTAGATCTCGAAAAATAGCGTTGCTATTTTTTGTGTAACGGATTTTTCAATTTTCCGTTACTGTTTAGGGGTAGATAAGCGCATTAAAAACTGACTGATTCATGATTGCGCAGATTATAATCGGTGTGTTTTGCTTTCATGGCAGGCAAGCATTAAAATCTGTGTTGAATTTAAATTTTACAGGATTTGCTTGAGGAGATTTTTATGTCACAACTGTCTTTGCAGGCACGTGAGTGGGTAACAGCGTTGAATTTGCGCCAACACCCCGAAGGCGGATATTTTGCCGAAGTTTACCGTGCAGATGGGTGTATTCCTCGTAATATTCTGTCTGGCCATCAAGGTGACCGGCCGTTTATGACTTCTATTTACTTTATGCTGCCTTCAGGCGCTGTATCGAGATTTCATCGCCTTAAATCTGATGAGGTCTGGTATCACCACGCTGGCGGAAGTTTAACGATTCATCAACTGGATGTTGAAGGTAATTATCTGGCATCGCGGCTTGGCGTTGACCTTGCCAAAGGAGAATGTTTGCAGGCGGTTGTCAAGGCTGGCACCTGGTTTGGGGCAACGGTAGATACTGATGAGGCTGCTCTGGTTGGTTGTGCGGTAGCGCCGGGCTTCGATTTTGCCGACTTTGAGCTGGCCGATCGCCAGAATATGCTGGCAGATTTTTCTCAACACCACGAAATAATCAAAAGGCTTAGCGCTTGATTGAAGCTATATTTCTTTATAGTGAATCAACTACAAGCAATCCGCTGGCCATTTGCAGAAAAACCATGTCTGCCGGCGCCATATTGTCGATCTGCCCATATTGAATTTTTAAAAACTGGCATTTTGGCGGCATGATGGCTGCCGGTTTTTCGGTTTCAGAAGTCTGCCGAAAGCCCGCGCCCATCTGTTGGTCAGGGTTAGTCGAGTTTATTCTGATGCCTGATTTTAAATACATCGCCCGTATCATGTTACTGTGTTTTTCTGGCAGCGGATATTTTACGATAAAAGTGGCACCATCATTTTCGCCTGTTGATGGGGCTTTGGTCATTTCGAAGACAAAATCTGGTTTCAGAAGCTTTATAATCTCTTCTGCTTCATTGGTATTCGGCGCAAAATTCCAGGTTACTGGCATGTGTCTGAAATTGCACGTACCGCGCTGCAAAAGATTGGTCAGTGTTATTAGCGCTGTGCCACCGATTGTTGGGCCATCTTCGGGATTTGTGTAAAACAGGCAGTTTTTTGAGCCTTTGCCGAACGAATAGCAGAAGTTTTGTTTTGTGAAGCGGTTATCGTAGGTTGCAGTCTGGTTGAAGTATTCTGTTGTTTCGGTTTGAGTGCTCAGTTGTTTAACTTTGATTGATTCGTTTAGCAGGTCGTAAAGGGCAGCTTCTATCATGGCAGTTTCTCTTTCATCAGCGTCAGCAGAAATATTGTAGTATATTATACAATAAAGCCTTAAGCTTTTACTCTTTAAAACATTACGAAATAGTATTTATCAAATCTTGTCGAGGTATAAAATAATTATGAGCACAAATTCTTCGAGCCTGACCCTCATTCAGACTGAACGTGCCATTCTCGATCTTAAAAGACACTTTGAAGATACTCTTACCAGCAGTATGCGTCTGCACAGAGTATCTGCGCCCATGTATGTTGCCGCAGATTCAGGGCTTCAGGATGACCTCAATGGAATTGAACGGCCGGTCTCTTTCGCAATTCCGGCTATTGGTGCCAACCGGTTCGAGATCGTTCATTCTCTGGCAAAGTGGAAACGCATGGCTCTCGCCAAATACGCTATTCCTGAAGGGGAAGGACTTTACACGGACATGAACGCGCTGCGCCCCGATGAGCCAAGCATAAATACTTCGATTCATTCTGTATATGTTGACCAGTGGGACTGGGAAAAGATTATGACCAGCGGCCAGCGAAATCTGGATTTTCTTAAATCCGCTGTTGAGACGATCTATAATGCGATTCTTTCTACCGAGCATTATATCTGCAGCCGCTATGGTCTGAATAAGTTTTTAGCGCCAAAAATAAATTTTGTGCACAGCGAAGAATTGCTTGAGAGATTTCCGCTGCTCTCTGCTAAAGAACGTGAACATGCAATTTGTCGCGAACTGGGATCTGTCTTTCTTATTGGTATTGGCGGCCCGCTCAAGGATGGAAAAATTCACGATGGTCGGGCCCCTGATTATGACGACTGGACAACCGAAACATCGCCGGGGCATCACGGTCTTAACGGTGATATTCTTGTTTTTAACCCTGTTTTTAACAATTCTTTCGAGCTTTCGTCGATGGGCATAAGAGTCAGCCCGGAGGTTCTCGAGTATCAGCTTAAATCGAGAGGTTGTGAGCATCGCGCCAGATTGCCATGGCATCAGATGCTTTTGGCAGGGAAAATGCCTCAGACAATTGGTGGTGGCATCGGTCAATCGCGTCTGAGCATGCTTTTGCTGCAAAAACGTCATATCGGTGAGGTGCAGGTGAGTGTCTGGCCTGATGATGTTATCTCTCATTGCGAAGCAGAAGGCATAAACATTCTTTAATTGTCGATAGCCCCCAGCTAAAACTGGTGTCAGATTTTTGCTTTGTGGCTGTATAATTGGTGGTATATAACTTTCATTACGGAGAAAAAATGCGAGAATCAGTCGAACATTGTTACCGGCGGTCAGCCCTTAAAGACCCAGTTTTTATGGCAGGAGCTATTGCTTTGTATACATGTGTTCTTACTGCCCCGGCACACGCCTATCTTGACCCCGGCACCGGAAGTTTTTTATTTCAACTACTGGTTGGTGCTTTGGTTGGCGGCATTTTTGTCATAAAGAGCTACTGGCTCAGGTTGAAAAACTGGTTTTCAGGTTCGGTTAATAATGTCGAAAAGGTTGACAAGACAGATGCTCCCGACCAGAAAGACCACCAGTAATGAAAATTGAGCGGGTAGCGGGCTCGTTTCGTGACCCGTGTGGCTTCATGTTCAATCATGAGGGGCAGATCTATCGCCAGATCAATGCTCCGGGTCGTGAAGCTTTTGAACTGTTGCTCAGTTCTGGTTTGTATCGCCGACTCACTAATGCCGGGCTTCTGATAGAACATGATGATGTTGAAGTTTCGCATTTCGCCGCGTTGTCAGCAGAGCCTGTTGCTGCGGCAGATACTGCTGCAGCAAAAATAATCCGGCCTCGGCAGTTGAAATTTATATCATATCCATGGGAATGGTCTTTCTCACAGCTTAAAGACGCCGCTCTGACAACTTTGCAGATTCAAAAAACGGCGCTTGAGCACGGCATGTCTCTCAAAGACTGCAGCGCCTTCAATATTCAGTTTGAAAATGCCAGACCATTGCTGATCGACACGCTTTCATTTGAACCACATCATGAGGGTTTGCCGTGGGTGGCCTACCGACAGTTCTGTCAGCATTTTTTGGCGCCTCTGGCACTTATGAGTCGCTGCGATATGAGGCTGCAACAGCTTTTTCGTGTGTATATCGATGGTTTGCCTCTCGATCTGGCCAGTCGCCTGCTTCCATGGAGCAGTTGTCTGAGCTTTAGTCTGTTGACGCATATTCATCTGCATGCCCGCAGTCAGGTTTATTATGCCGATAAGACCGTGCAGAAGGGCGCTCAGCAGAGCATGTCGCGTATTGCTCTTCTGGGAATTATTGACAGCCTGGAATCAGGCATTCGCGCGTTGCATTTTCCATGTCAGGTGACTGAGTGGGGCGATTATTACAGCGATACAAACTATTCTCATGTTGCAGCAGAAAATAAAAAGCAGATAGTGAACGATTTTTTTGAGCGTATTGAAGATCGCGGCATGGTCTGGGATCTCGGTGCCAACACCGGCGTTTTCAGTCGTCTTGCGAGCAGTCGTGGTTTGCATACGGTCTCTTTTGATATCGACCCGGTCGCGGTCGAAAAAAATTATCGTCAGTGTCGTGCCGGTAATGAAAAGCATCTACTGCCGCTCATGCTTGATCTTACTAACCCGAGCCCCGCTCTTGGCTGGGAAAACAGTGAACGTTTCTCTCTGCTTGAGCGTGGCCCGGCAGATACTGCTATGGCGCTTGCTCTGATTCACCACCTCGCGATTTCCAATAATCTGCCTCTGGCAAGGATTGCAGAGTTTTTTGCCCGTATCTGCACTAATCTTATTATCGAATTCGTGCCGAAAACAGATTCACAGGTGCAGCGCCTTCTGTCTACCAGAGAAGACATTTTTGCTGCTTATAACCAGGCTGATTTTGAAAATGAATTTGGTCGATTTTTTGAAATTTCTGCTGTTGAAGAGATTAAAGAATCTGCAAGAGTGCTTTATCTCATGCAAAAACGTTGAGGCTTATCATGAACTGGCCAATGCTGCACCCCCTTATTTTATCCGTTTACCCGGTGTTGTTTCTTTATTCGGTCAATGCCGGCCAGATGCGTTTTTTTGATGCCGCTGCCATTGCTTTGTGTTCTTTATGCCTGACCGTTTCGATATTATGGCTGATTTTAAAGTTGTTAAAAAACAAAGAAAAAGCGTCGTTGCTGGTTTCTGGGTTTTGTTTTATGTTTTTTGCCTATGGCGCATTTTATGAAATGTTGCGTGGAATGTTTGAAAACGATAGCATTCGCAATTTCTGGCTGCCGATATTCTGGTTTGCGGGATGGTTGTTCAGTGTTTTTGTAATCTTGAAAAGCCGCCAGGATACCTCGGCAGCAACCCTTTTTCTTAATGTTCTGTCTGTGGTTTTGTTCTTGTTTCTTTCTGTGAATATTGTGGATTCATATTGGCGCAGCTGCCAGCATAATTCTTTTTCAGCCGGGTTAGCAGATGTGAAAACTTCTGAAGCCGTCTTAAAGCGTTCTCTGCCGGATATTTATTACATTATTTTGGATGGTTATGCCCGAAATGATGTGCTTAAGAGCTTGTATGGCTACGATAATAGGGGTTTTATTGATTTTCTTGCCAAAAGTGGTTTCAGAGTAGCTTCGGAGTCTTGCTCCAACTATTGTCAGACTTATCTGTCGTTGGCCAGCAGTTTGAATTTTTCTTATCTAGATCATTTGCAGCGAGAATATCGCGATGTTAACAATGATCAGCCATTGATCGAAATGATTGCCAAAAATCAGGTTTTTGCAACTCTCAAAAAAAATGGCTATAAAACCATAGCGTTTTCGAGTGGTTACACTGGCACCGAACTTCGTGAGGCCGATATTTATTTCTCGCGCAGTATGCTGAGCCGTGAATTTATTGACCTGCTGTTGAATTCTACCTATCTGTCGGCCATGAAATTTTCGTTTTTTGACGCTGCCGAGACCCGGGCAGATGTTCATCGAGAGCGCATTAAAGATGTTTTTAATTTATTGGGTTCCTTTGATTTGCCCCCTGAGCCCGTTGTACTTTTTGCCCATGTTTTATGCCCACATCCACCCTTCGTTTTTGGGCCGGCCGGCGAAAAACGTCGTCTCACTGAGCGTTTTAACTATAGCGATGGCAGTCACTGGGGCAGCGACAGCGAAAAGTATCGTCGGCAATATAGAGACCAGCTCGTGTATATAAACAGCCTGCTGCAACAATCTATTGGCCGACTTCTGGCCGATACTGCACGGGAGAAAATAATCATTTTACAGTCCGATCATGGCCCGGGTTCGGGGCTGAAATGGCAAGATCCTGATGCAACCGATCTTTTTGAACGCATGTCGGTTTTTTATGCTGTTTATTTTGCTGACGCTGACTATCGGTATTTTTATGATTCCATCACTCCGGTAAATACCTTCAGGATAATTTTTAACCGTTTGTTTAATGCAGAACTGCCTTTGTTAGATGATAAGAGCTATTTTTCGCCATGGTTTGGCCGATACCGTTTCGTTGATGTGACCTCTAAAGTTAAACGGTAAAATACCGCCAGAATCTGTAAATACGGCCGGTGTTTGTGATATCATGTTGCATCGACTTCGGGGGCTTAAAAGCATCATGAATATTGAACTTATAAAAAAACATATCGAGGAATGGCTTGAACTGGCCGGCGAAAAACAAACGCCTTTTTCGGCAAAAATTCTGTTGCTTGCCGCTGTTGTTTATTTTCTTTCGCCAATTGATCTTATTCCTGATTTTATACCGATAATCGGTTATTTGGACGATCTGGTTATTGTTCCGTTGCTTGTATGGCTGGCTTTGAGGCAGATTGAAGCTTATCGTGTCGAGCACATGGCAAGCCAGAAGGCCTATAAAAATGATGAAACAAAAGAGCCAAACAAGCTTGGAACGTTGTCATGAAGCGTTCAGACCTGCTTGTTTTATGCGATCTGGGTGGAGTGCTTATTGACCTGAACTGGCGCGAACGTGCCAGAGCTTTGTTTGGCAAAAACCTCGATGTCGAAGTTCTCAAAACCCGCTGGTTAAATCTGACTTCTACGCGTGCGTTTGAAGCCGGTATGATTGATTTTGCCACTTTTTATCGTGATTTTATAAACGAGACCGGCAGTTCTCTTACTTTAGATGCTTTTAAATGTGAATTTGCAGGAATTCTTGGCCCGCTTAAGCCTGATTGTATGAGCATTCTAGCCGAACTTAAAGCTGCTTATGCTTTGGCGATGCTTTCTAACACTAATCATCTGCACGTAGAGATGCTCAAGAAAAGCAGCGAAGTATTTGCGCCTTTCGATTACCTGTTCCTGTCATACGAAATGGGAATGGTGAAGCCTGATCTGGAGATTTACGCAGAGGTTTGTGCGCGTGCAGGGCGCTCGGCCAATAAAATCTTTTTCTTTGATGACAGCGCAGTAAATGTTGCTGCTGCAAAAGTGGTCGGCATGCATGCATACAGGGTTGAGAGCCCCCTCGAAATAAGTAAAATTATGAAAGCTGAAATGGCGGCCGGTGTGTTATAATCGTGCCAGATTTCGGCTAAGAGCCAAGGAGAAGATACTTTGAAACTCACTTCAAATCAGCGCAAATATCTCGAGTCGCTTGCCAACCATCTCGACCCTCTTGTCAGAGTTGGCAAACAAGGGCTGGAGGCTAAGATTGTCAGCAGCTTAAATGAAGTTTTCAGTTCGCACGAACTTGTTAAAATCAAGATACTTGATTCTGCGCCTGTAGAAGCGGGTGAGGTTGCCGAAGAAATGGTCCGGTCGACCGGAGCTGCTCTTGTAAGAGTTATTGGCCGCGTAGTCATTCTATATCGGCCATTTACTGAAAAACCGTGTAAAATTGAGCTTCCGGCACCGCGTTAAATAAAAACTGTCATTATATTCAAAAAATATTATAATAATGTACGGGGACTGTTAAATTAAGGTTTGGCAGCGTGTCTGGCGCTGCAGATTAGAGTGCAAGCCTGTTTATGCAGAAATTAAAGAGTGATCTTGAAGGGGAAGCGAATACAGCTGAGCAACCTTTTTGCTCGGGCAGATTTCTATGTTTGTATTATCTCCTTCCGATCATGCTTTTTTTCTCTCTTTTAATGATTCTTGCATCGATTGGTTTTGCCTATTCAAATTTTAATACTGAGCATCAACGCCAGTTTCAAGGCAGGCTTGCAGAATATTCAGAGCACTTGCACATGATAATGCTGGCCGGGCGCATGAATGAGTTGCAACCATATTTGGCAGTCGTCTCAGAGCAACTTGATGCCGCAAAAATAGAACTGAGAAACAGCCGTAATGAAGTAGTGGCTTCGTATGCGCGAATTATTGCCAATGCGGCTGATTACCCTGTGAATCACTCTGCTCGAATAAATATTCAGAACCACGGCGCTGCTACAGAGATCTGGCGTATGAATCTATCTTTGAAACCTCCGCCGTTTGCCGAGATAGCCTATAGTTTTATCGCGTTTCAGGCAGTAATGATGCTGGTTATGATTCTAGGTGCTGTTGCTGGACTTCTTTTTGCCTTTGAGCGACTTGTGAACAGACCACTTGCCGATTTAAGAGCAGCACTGTGTGCAGTTCTTGAAAAGTCTGACTGCTCGCCTGTTCCTGCTGCTGGCGTTTGTGAGTTCGATGAGATGGTGGTTGTTTTGAATCGTTTTATAAAGGCTTACAAGTCTGAAATCGACAGGCTGTCGGCCTTCAGCCGTCAGGCGAAAATCGTCTGCTTTAACCTGGGCCTTGACAACGAAACCTTTGAATTTGTCGGAAACATCGGCGATGTTCTCGAAGCACAGAATGTTAGCATAAGAACAATGGGAGATCTGCATGCGCTTGTGAACCCAGAATATCGCGGAAATTCAAGGCAGGTCTGGTATGACCTCAAGGAGCGAATTCTAAAAGAAGATGCCGGCAGTTGCAATTATGAGCTTAGGTTGCTTCCCTGTGACGATGCCGACAGTTCTCACGTAGAAGAAAAATGGGTCGCATTATATTTTGTGTGGCACAGTGAAAGTCGAGACAAGCGTCTCAGCGGGGTGCTGAAAAATATTTCAATTTCACGCCGGCGCGAGATTGAGTTGCAAACCTATGCTGAGCATTTTCGCCGCAGCTACGAAGAAACCCCCGTCGGAATATGGCGATCACAAGGAGATCACTATGTTTACATGAATGCTTCTATGGCCAAAATTCTGGGTTATAAATCGCCTGAAGAAGCTTTGTCCAGAATAAAGAGTATTACTCATGAAGTTTATTTCAGCCCGGTTGACAGAACCTTTTTTCATGATGAACTTAAAAAACATGATCAGGCCAAAAATTTCGAGTTCAGGTTTAAAAAAGCCGATGGAACAATGTTCTGGGGAGTTGTCTGGGGGTTTATGTATAATAACGGTACCGGGCAAATTTGCGAGGGTGGAGTTATTGACATAACCGATAGAAAACAGGCCGATGATCGTCTCCGTGGCAATGAGGAGTTTTTGAGACAGATTCTTGACGCTGCAGAAGTGGTTTTGTGGCAACTCGACACTGC
>SABV01000422.1 GCA_009928855.1 Erysipelotrichia bacterium
AGTCAAGTTTTAGGTCTAGGTCAAAAAGGCGGAAGGTGTTAAGGTCGCACACCATGACAAAGCGAGGCAACTCTTCGTTTTTAAGTCCTTTGAAATAGCCGATTCCTTGCTGATAAGCGTTATCTAGGTTCTGCCCTTGTGATTTCATTTCAACCAGTAACACCCCAGGCCAGAATAAGTCGATGCGCTTAGTACCTTGATCATCTACTTTTACAGGACGTTCAAAGCTGGCAACCCGACGACGGGGAATGTCGAAAATTTCAAAAAAGTCATTGAGAAAGCTTTGCGCTTCGGCGTTTTCTTTGTGGGCTTCAGTGTAGTTTTGAACAAACTTATGGGCGCGATTGCGCATGTCTCGGATGGATAGCGTCATTGAATGGGTCACTTATGATGAGTAGTTTATGTTTGAATCCAGATGATCATTTTAATGATTATGTCTTGTTCGAGTTTTGTAATTTCTCTAACTTTCTCTTGAATCTTTCTGAAGCTGCGTAGGTTGCGTTTTTCTTTCTGGTTGCATCTTCAGCAATGGCAAAAGCTTCATTAATGTCCATCTGCGATTTTTTGATAGCCATTTCAGCCGCTTGTTGTGCTTGTATTGCCGCTCTTCGCTCTTTCTCTGCTTCTGCTCTTTGATGTTGCGCTTGTCTTTTTTCGTGTTCGAGTTCGTTTCTTGCTTGCTTTAATGCTTCTTTCTGTGCGTTTTGAGCCGTTTCCTGCGCTTTTCTCAACTCATCCCATGCCACCGCTAGTTCTTGCTTTGTTTGCTCTCTGAGAGCGTTAAAATCGTATTTGTCGATAGGGTCTCTTGCCCAATACCCAATTAGTCCTCCAATACTTAAACCGAAAAGCAACACCATCCCATAGCTAGTGGACAGAGCAGAATAAATTCCCCATTCATAAGCTATGTAAAACGCATAGTCTTTTTTTGCGTTTTGGTATGCATCAACAACATCTTTAGCTGAATAAAATTCGCTTGTTGTCTTGTCTTTGTTTGTGATTTTTGTAGCTTCTGGCAAAACAAAACTTTGAGTGTCGAATAACGTTATTCTTGTTGGTTCTGACGTTTGTTCAATCAGTGCTAGATTGTCGGTTTGATGCCATATCAAGTAACCTAAAGCACCTAAAACAGCCGTTAAAAATATAGCTATCGCCAATCTCATCGTAAATAAACCTCGGTAATATCTGGGCGGAAATGCCCCATTTCTTGCGATACCGTTTCTAACGCTGTTTCTCGGTCGTATCCTGCGCTCTGTAACTCGTTCATGCGTTCTTGAGCGTATGAGTGACGCAAGCCGTGCGCTCCAGTTGACCAGTCGAGCGCACGATCTGACGCTTTGCTGAAAGAGTCTGTAAACTGCTTTCCTGCGCCTATGTCGTAACGTTGTTCGTAATGCACACCCCGATCTGTAATTTGTCTGGGTTCGTCAAATCTACGGGCTTCTAGGCGGTCTGCAAGGTCTTTAGGAAGCATAACCTCTCGCACTAACCCACCTTTGCCCTCTACGGTGTATAAAACACCATCACGACCCTCAAATTTCGATTCTAGGGCTGGGCGTTCATCGGCTGGGCGTTCGCTGGCTGGTGCTAAGGTAATTAACTCATGCGCCCGCAAGCCAGCGGCATGTGCTATTTCCGTAGCTAAGGCGTGTTTCTCGGTTTGACGGTCGGCAATCATTGAAACTTGTTGAGAGGTGTAGGCACGCGCTTCTAAAATTTGCTGATGTTCGCTTTTGATAACGGCAAGGCGTTCTTCGATTGCGCCCGTGTGCATGAGTGCGGCTTGAATGGCTTGGCGGTCTAGGTCTAGGGTTTTTTGTCCCACTTCCTCCGCTCGTTGCTCTAGGTAGCTGATAGCTTCTTTTTCGCCAATGTCTTTGATGTGCAAGCCTTGGCTGGCAAGGTATGTGGCGAATTTTGATAACGCCTGCTCGTAATTTCGGACAGTGCCGACACTTTGAATTCTGTTACCCTGTAACGCTTTCATGATGCTGGCAGCTTGTTTTGCGCCTTGCTTCTCAAAGCTACTAAACTTAGCCATGCTTTTTCAACCATCTGCTGATTGTTGAAATGTCTGCTTTGATTCGCTGTTCTCTAAGCCACAACTGCAACATTTCAAGGGTTGCACCCTCTGACTTGAGCCGTAAAATCTCATGCTTGAACTTGTCGAGTTTTGATGATTCGTAAGGCTTCTTGCGTCGGGCTTTGACCAGTGCCGCAAGCCTTTCGACTTCTGCTTTTGCGTCCATTTTCTGAATCCCTGTAAGAACAACAAAAGTAAAAACTTCTGCGGGTTGCCCCTCTTGCCACTTACGCCCTTTGTTTTCTTTCTCGGACTGGCTTTGACTAATCATGCCTTTTGAGATGCTTTCGTTTGTCAGTTTTTACAAGTTTGACTGGTGATTACTACCGTTTTGCTTGATTCGATTTCGATATTTTTTAAAAGTTATCGGGGCTGTTTCTGCCTTTTTTCTTCCGTTCGTTTTGCTAATTTTTTCGAGTTTAGCGAGGTGATTGGTTCCTGTTTTTCTCGTTTTTTTCCCATTTTTTTAGTCCTTCAGTTTTGTGGAATGGGGTTCCAGTAGTCTCATTTTTTGTAGTTGGTTTCTAGTAATCTCGATAACGAATCGGTAACGCCACTTTGCTTTTCCATATTTTTCAGTGTGGTCTGGTTTTTTAGGTTTCGGCTTTATTGTTGCACACTTTTATT
>SABV01000423.1 GCA_009928855.1 Erysipelotrichia bacterium
ATGGAAATGCAGGGCAAATCAGAAGCGGGAAAAAAACATCTTAAACAGGCACGAAAAATAAAGCCGCAAATGGCATTTATGACACTTCAAGAGTTGCAAAATGTTATTGACGCAGAACTTTTGCCCGGAATAATGGATGAAATAGGTAACGAACCCTGGCTTGCCACAATGCGCAACTATGCGAGAAAAATATGTGCTGACTCAATCAACATCCGTTCGTACACTATCGGAAATTATGGATGCACTTCAATATTGGTAATACGTGAAGATGGCACATTCAAGCATCACAACATCTTCAGCAATTTCAACATTTATGACTATGAAGAGCTTTACACGCAGTTGTGGCTGCCGGAGTTGCCCAAATCGCCATTCATAGACGAAAACGGCAATATTTTAACTTCGGTTTTTTATCGTATCGACGGTGCTATTGGCGGAGGAATCGCGTCTATAACACTCGCAGAGCCATGGAAATCAGGTCGCAGCAGTCATATTTACTGTCGCCTGGCAGACGGAAAGCTGGTTTCAGACGGAAAAACCCGCAAATTCATTTTGCCGCGACTGCCCCAGCCTGCATGTAGACGCCAGGCATTTCTGATCGTTTTGCCCGCCAGTTTTGAGAGCCGCGCTTTCAGCAAACAGCCTGATGAAACAGTATCTTATGAGCAGAATAAGCTAATGTGCTTTTTTCCATATCTGACCGCCGGCGAAGTTTTTGAGCTTGAATTCGTCGTTTAAGGTTCGCGGGTTTTTATTGACAAACCTAAGATAGTTGGTTATATTACCAAATAACCAACTATCTTAAGAGGTGCGCGATGACCGACGAACAAAAAATGCTTATAGATGCCAAAACCAAGATAATCAAGGCGCTCGCCCACCCTACCCGCCTTTATATGGTTGAAGAACTTGCGCTGGGCGAAAAATGCGTATGCAAATTTGTCGATGCCATCAAAGCCGATTTTTCTACAATCTCAAAGCATCTGCTGATATTGAAAAATGCAGGCGTAGTGCAAGACGAAAAACGCGGGCAGCAGGTTTTTTATAAATTGCGTATGCTCTGCATTCCAGAGTTTATTGCATGCATTGGAGCTGCAGTCGCTACTGACGCACACACAAAATCACAGATGATGATACGGCATGGTCAAAAAAATTCAGCCAAAGAAACCGCGGAGGCATAATAATGAACTATTGGAAAAATGAATGGAAAAGCTTTCTCACTATCAGCATTGTCTTTCTCATCTGCTATTATCTGCCGGTTGGCACCCCACGCTTTGACAACGCTATCCTGGAAGCCTTTCATCTCGTTAAATGGTATGCTCAGGAACACGTGCTGCTCTGCCTGATTCCGGCTTTCTTTATCGCCGGCGCCATAAGCGTTTTCGTGAGCCAGGCTTCGGTAATGAAATATCTCGGCGCTAAGGCCAACAAAGTTCTCGCATACGGCGTTGCTGCCGTTTCAGGCACTATTCTTGCAGTATGTTCTTGCACAATTCTGCCTCTTTTTTCAGGCATTTACAAAATGGGCGCCGGTCTGGGACCAGCCTGTGCGTTTCTTTATTCTGGCCCGGCAATAAATGTATTGGCTATAGTTCTGACCGCGCGTATCCTTGGCCCGGAACTCGGCATTGCGCGAGCCCTTGGCGCAGTTTTTCTCAGCGTAGTAATCGGCTATTCAATGCATCTGCTGTTCAGAAAAGAAGAAGAAGCAAAAGCAGCCGCACAGATGATGATGCCTGAACCTGAAGTAAAAAGGGCCCTCTGGCAGGATTCACTGTATTTCGCTTCGATGGTTTTTATTCTGGTATTTGCCAACTGGGGCAAACCTCAATCGCCAGAAGGTCTCTGGGCCAGCATTTATGCGGCAAAATGGGCCATTACCAGTGGCTTTGCAATTCTTCTCGGCATTCTGCTGGTAGCATGGTTCAACCTTAAAGCATGGAAAGCCATTCTCACCGGAGCTGCCGCCGCCGCTCTTGCTTATATTTATCCAACTGAGCCACTCATCGCCTTTACTGCAGGCACTCTCGGGTTAACCATCTTTACCAGCACCGACGAAGGCGAGCTGGGCGAATGGTTCTCTTCATCTTATGACTTTGCAAAACAGATTCTGCCTCTGTTGCTTTTTGGCGTTCTGATTGCCGGCGTATTGCTGGGCCGCGTTGGCTATGAAGGCCTTATTCCCTCAGAATGGATAGCGGCTGCTGTTGGTGGTAATTCAATCATGGCAAATCTTCTGGCATCATTTGTCGGCGCTTTCATGTATTTTGCGACACTGACCGAAGTGCCTATTTTACAAGGCCTCATTGGCAGTGGCATGGGAAAAGGCCCGGCGTTAGCTCTTCTGCTTGCCGGGCCGGCGTTAAGCCTGCCTAACATGCTGGTTATTCGCAGCGTGTTGGGCAACAAAAAAACGGTCGCGTTTGTATCACTGGTAATCGTCTTTTCCACCATTTTTGGTGTGATTTTCGGTAATTTTTTCAGCTAATGGAGGTCAAATCAATTATGAAAATTCAGATTCTTGGAACCGGTTGTCCTAAATGTTTAAAGCTCGCAGCAGAAGCCGAACAGGCCGCTAAAGAACTTGGCCTGAGTTACGAGTTGGTCAAGGTTACTGACATTAACGAAATCATGGGGTTTGGCGTCATGATAACCCCGGCTCTGGCTATCGACGGCAATGTTAAATTTGCCGGCAAAGTGCCTGG
>SABV01000424.1 GCA_009928855.1 Erysipelotrichia bacterium
TCAGTGGTAGCAGCAGATTCGCCTGAGAATGAATAGACTTTCAGGCCGCCTCTTTTACCACGTTCAAGCAGGTAAGCCTCGCGAACCATGGCCTGAAAAAGCCTGTACATCGAGCCTTTTTCGTTTTTATCAAGTTTACTTTTAAACAAATCACGATTAACGTCGTTTGCAGTGAAGTCTTCACAGCCTTCAACATATTTCATGATTTTTTTTACGTTTTTCGAAATCACCTGGTGAAGGTGAATATTTCTGTCCTGATCGCATCGACGTTTGTTACGCGTGCCCTCAACAACACCCTTGCAAAAGGGAAGCTCGCATGTTCTCTTTCGTCCCACGTTATCTACCTCTACATTAAAATCACACGACCTACACAAACACAATCGGTTCGACTGCAATAGATTAACTAAGGCAGTTAAAGTTGTCAACCTTTTTCGTCAGAAATGTACCCAACCCATTTACGCTGTACCAAATTTAAGATAAAAAAATAAAAACAACGTGCAAAAGCAGCCCCTTTAACCCAAAAAGGCATTGTGCAGGACGCAGACAACAAAATTGCAAACTTGCCTGATGATATTGTATAATCCAGATGCATAAAAATAATGCAGCAGAAGGAAACAATCGATGCCTCAGTTACGCAAGGACCCTGTAACCAAAAGATGGGTGATTATATTGCACGAACAGGCTAAGACGCCTGCTGATTTCCAGGTTCCTCAAACTCCCAGACAAAATATCAAATGCCCGTTCTGTTCAGGTAATGAAAGCATGACAACACCAGAAGTCATGTCATACCGAGCTCCAGAAACACTTCCAAACCAGCCCGGCTGGGAAGTAAGAGTACTTCCGAACAAGTTTCCGGCGTTACAGATAGAGGGAGAACTCGATCGCACCGGAATTGGTGTTTACGATATGATGAACGGCATTGGGGCACATGAAGTCATCATCGAGTCTCCCGGGCATGAAGACGGTTTTCACAACTATACCGTTGAACAGATTTTTCGCATTTTAAGCGCATACACAGACAGATACAGAGACCTCCGCAGAGATCGTCGGTTCAGATACATTCTTATTTTTAAAAATCATGGTTCTGCTGCAGGTGCCAGTCTTGATCACCCGCACTCACAGCTTATCGCAACACCTATTATTCCCAAGCGGGCAATGGAAGAAGTAGAAGGTGCTAAACGCTACTACTACTACAAGGAACGATGCGTCTTTTGCGACATAATAAGACAGGAACTAAGCAGCGGAGAACGCATAATACATGAAAATGAGCAGTTTGTTGCATTTGCTCCGTTTGCCTCAAGATTTCCATTTGAAACATGGATTGCTCCAAAGGAGCATAAAGACTCATTTGGCGACATCGACAACAGCGAACTGGAGGGTCTTGCCAACATTATGCACGCCACCCTGCGCAAACTGATAAAAACCCTCAACAATCCTCCCTTTAACTTTATAATTCACACATCCCCGTGCGATGAACACTGTACCGACTATTTTCACTGGCATCTTGAAATAATGCCCAGACTGACCAAGGTTGCCGGCTTTGAGTGGGGTTCAGGATTCTACATTAACCCGGTCTCGCCAGAACGGGCAGCCGGCTTTCTGATAAAACAGGAATAACAGGAGAAACATTGTGCCGCAACTAAGAAAAGATCCTGTTTTAAAACAATGGGTAATTATTTCGCCAGAACGGGGCAAAAGACCTTCAGATTTTAAAAAGACTGAGCAGGTTATCGACGACCCGAAGACATGCCCCTTTTGCGAAGGCAACGAGCAAATGACGCCGCCAGAAACCATGTCTTTTCGTACGGCAGGCACATCTCCCAACCACAAAGGGTGGTGGGTAAGAATAGTTCCAGACAATGCTCCAATTTTAAAACCAGACGGTGACAGCGACAGAGAAGGCATCGGCATGTTCGACGCCATGAACTCAATCGGGGTTCACGAAATGGTTATCGAATCACCACACCACCACATCAACATCCAGAACTCAACAATAGAGCAGGTTAGAGAAGTCATCTGGGCATATAAACAACGCCTTCTTGAAATAAAAAAGAACCCACGATACAAACATTTCATGATTGTAAAAAACAGCGGAGCCGGCGTTTCTAATTTTTCACATTCGCATTCTCATATAGTAGCAACTCCAATTATTCCTAAAAGAATCGAAGAAGAACTTGAAGGCGCACGAGAATACTACCATTATCATGATCGTTGCCTGTTTTGCGATATCATCAAACAGGAGTCAAAGGATAAAGCCCGCCTGGTACATGAAGACGAAAACTTTATTGTCTTCTGCCCCTTCGCCTCTAGATTCCCATTCGAGATGGAGATTACACCCAAACTGCACATGCCATTCTTTGAAATGATCGAAAATCATCAGGTACACGGTTTTGCCACGGCACTGCAGGCGGCACTGAAACGCCTGGAAACGCTGCTTCCGGGACAACCCTACAATTTCGTATTGCACACGTCTCCCTGCTCAGACTCTTACCGGGAATTTTATCACTGGCATATAGAATTGATACCCAAACTAACCAAGGTAGCGGGTTTTGAATGGGGTTCCGGATTTTATATAAATCCAACCCCTCCAGAAGACGCCGCAAAAATGCTGCGCGAAGTTAAAATTTCAGAGTAATTCTGCAAAATTACCATTCTTTTTTTCTTGACTTCAAAAAGAACACATGTTAGAATC
>SABV01000077.1 GCA_009928855.1 Erysipelotrichia bacterium
GCAAGAGCCAGAACACCATAAAAAATTCGGTTTTTGGTATTACTGCCAGACACATTTTTGCAGGATAACACGGCACCGCAATGGCCGCAGAATCTTGCCTGACTGATGTTTTCGCACTTACAGATTCCGCACTGGCGCACTGAGCTTTTATGGTCAAGAGTTTCCGGTAGTATCATGGCCGCTGTACTCATATAACCATTATCGGCATAATTCCTCAAAACCCTTAATCAAGGCTCTAGTCTTCGGCGCACACATTGCCAATTCAGGCAGTTTTTTGTCGACTTTTAATCGGGCCTGTGCTAGAATCTCAAAAATTCTACTTTTGAAGAGGTTCAGGCAGGGTACACAGACGCGGTTGCCTGTAAATACAATGACACCAACAAGAAAAATCATTTTTCTTCTCACCGACATTATCTGTATCGCATTTTCGCTGGTTGCAGCGATCTGGCTCAAATTCAACAAGCTTGAGCCGCAGCATGTTCAATATCTTCTTTTTATAATACCAATGCTGACGCCGCCAGGGCTTGTCTGCTTCTGGACAATGGGACTGTACAACCGAACTCTGCGCTTCACCTCGCTGCCCGACATGGTTGCCGTTTTTACAGCTGTTACCGGCTATTCAACACTCAAGTTTGCCTCTATTTATTTCATGGAAAGCTTTCCAAATCTGAGTGCCGTTTTTATCATAGACTGGATGCTCTGCCTGATTCTGGTCGGAAGCAGTCGAATCGCACCGAGAATACTGCTGAACCTTCTTGAGTTAACGACTGTCAGAAATTGGCTTTTCAGTAAAAACAACGATCGCCAGAAGCGGGTATTGATTGTTGGCGCAGGTCAGGGTGGCGAAAGCATTCTAAGAGAAATCAAACGCAACATTAACCTGCCACTGGAAGTCGCAGGCCTTATCGACGATAATCCCCAAAAACAGGGGCAGATTATTCACGGTGTAAAAGTCATAGGAAACAGCGAAAAAATCGGGACAATCGTAAGAGATCTGATGATTGACGAGATAATAATTGCGATTCCATCAGCTTCGGGGCAAGAGCTCAGACGCATCGTCAAACTCTGCCAGAACACAAAAGTAAGATTTAAAACGCTTCCGGGTCTTCAAGATATCATCGGCGGCAAGCTTGTCAGCTTACAGCTCAGAGACATCGCTATTGAAGATCTGCTGCGAAGAGCCCCATCAGAAATCAATCTGGCCGAAATAGCCGCCTACGTAACCGGAAAAACAGTAATGGTAACGGGTGCCGGCGGCAGTATCGGCAGTGAAATATGCCGCCAGATTCTGCCATTTCAACCACAAAAACTGCTACTTCTCGGGCATGGCGAAAACAGCATTTTCAGAACACACCAGGAACTCCTTGGCAACAAAGACACAGGCAATACCGCTATTATACCCATAATTGCCGACATCCAGGACCGCGAAAAAATAGAGCATCTTTTTGCCGCGCACCGCCCCGAAATAGTTTTTCATGCTGCGGCTCATAAACATGTGCCCCTGATGGAACTCAACCCGGAAGAAGCTATAAAAAATAACGTAATAGGCACTCGCAACCTTGTAGAGGCATCTCACAACGCTAAAGTAGAAAGATTTGTCATGATTTCGACCGACAAGGCCGTGAATCCCACATCAGTTATGGGTGCCAGCAAACGCGTAGCCGAAAAAATACTCAAATGTTTCGCAAAGCGCAGCCAGACCAGATTTGTAGCAGTAAGATTTGGAAATGTTCTGGGCAGTCGCGGTAGTGTTATACCCATGTTCAAGCAACAGATCGAAAATGGCGGGCCCGTAACCATAACCCACCCCAAAATGATTCGCTACTTCATGACTATTCCTGAAGCCAGCAAGCTGGTTATACAGGCCGGTTCATACGGTAAGGGCGGCGAAGTTTTTATTCTCGACATGGGCGAACCAGTACGCATTGTTGACCTCGCCGAAGATCTGATAAGACTCTCAGGGCTCGAAGTTGGCCGCGATATCGAAATTAAATTTACCGGCATCAGGCCTGGCGAAAAATTGTATGAAGAGCTTCTAACAGCCTCAGAGGGCATTACAGCCACCCGCAACACCAAAATATTTATTGCCAAAGCAGAAGAAGTTAACGAAGAAGAGCTTAGAGCACAGGTAGAAAAGCTCGAAATGGCAGCCAAACTTGGCAAACCACGCAACATTATCAGAGGGTTCCAGGATATCGTGCCCTCTTTCTCACCAAATCGAGATATGATCCACAACGACAAGCAGCCCCGCGATGACCGCAAAAAAGAAGACAGCCAGCCAAAGCTGAGAGTCATCTGATAAGTCTTCTGAGCGAAGTCTGATCACAACTTATTTTTGCAAAATTAAAACCGGCTTTTGCCTGCAGCAAAACATCTGAAGACACTCAAAAAAGAGATGCCGACTGCCTCAGGAGTTTTTTTTGCCACTATCGTCTGAAATTGGCGGATATGGCTGCGTAGAGGGCTTTTCTGGCTCAGCATGCACTGGTATTACCGGCGGATAAGGCTGGCTTTCAAGACCTGATTTTTTTGAAGCGTCTGTCTCTGGCTTCTGATCGATTTTATGAGCATCTTTTTGCTCGTCTTTATGCTCTTTTGCGGCCATTGGCGGATACGGCTGAGTATCGAGCTCGGCGGCCACCTCGTCGGCAGGATCTTTAATTTCAGTTCCATCGTCGATGAGCACCATATCATCAGAGTCGGGCACTTTTTCAAAGTATTGAAAAAGCTTGCGATCAAAGGCTTTTAAAAAGGCCTCAACACAAACCGGGTCGAATTGTTTCCCTGAGAATTTTTCGAGTTCACCCACGGCAGTCTTGACCGAAAGCCCTTTGCGATAGGGACGATTGGTAGTCATGGCATCGAAGGCGTCGGCAACGCAGATAATGCGACCGGCAAGCGGAATCGTTTCGCCGGTGAGATGCTCGGGGTAGCCACGGCCATCATAATATTCATGGTGATGCAATACACCTGGAATCTTGTCAGCAAGAAAATCTACCGGCCGCAGAATTTTAGCGCCGATTGTCGGATGCTTCTTAATTATCGCATATTCTTCATCGGTCAAGCGACCAGGCTTTCTGATGATGCTGTCTTTGATGCCAATTTTGCCGACATCGTGCAGAAGACCGGCGTATCTGATATTTTCGATCTCTTTAGGCGCCAGATTCAGTTCTTCGGCAATGGCGACAGAATAGCAGGTGACGCGCCGAGAATGACCCTGAGTATAAGGATCTTTGGCATCAATTGCCGTAGCCAGAACTTCGATCGTAGAGATATAAACCTTCTGAATATTTTCGTAGAGCCGGGCGTTTTCGATAGCAGAAACAGCCTGGTTAGCCACGTTTTCGAGAGTTTCGAGATCATGCTCGTTAAACGGAATCTCACCGGTGCGGTTAAGAACCTGCAAAACGCCGACAACCACGTCTTTGAGCTTCATCGGCACGCAGATCATCGAGCGCGTCACAAAACCCGACTTTTTGTCGGCACCCTTAAAAAATCTGGGGTCTTTATCTGTATCAGGAACAATTACCGGCTTGCTGTTCTGCGCGCACCAGCCGGCAAGACCAGTACCCATCGGCAATCTTATTTCCTGGAGTTTTGCGCCGACATTGGGATCGCCTGAAACGATATGAAAATAAAGTTCATTAGTACGTTCATCTACAAGGTAAACAGTAGAGGTTTCACAGCGCATAACCTTTGTCGCAGTGCTCATAATCTTTGTCAGCAGTTCTCTGAGATCAAGAGTAGAGCTGACGACGCGCCCGACTTCGAGCAGAGCTCCCAGTTCTTCCATGCGCAGGCGAACCAGTTCAACTTCGAGGAAAGTGCCAATAGCGTTGGTCGCCAGTTCGCGAAAAGCTTCGAGCGCCACGATTTCATCATCATGTTCGTGAAGAAGAAGAACGCCAAACGGGTCTTCTTCAGCACCAAGAGGAATCAGAACATGGGTCTCACCATTTTCATCAGCAACAGAAGAAGCCGAAAAGCCACGCTTTTCCTGTTTTATTCTGGTGAATTCTTCACAATGAAAAGTCAGCGACTTTTCATTGAAACCTTCATTAAATCTTATTCTGGAAGCCTGAGCAGAAGGGTCATAAAAAATTACGCCAAAGCCCTGTCTGCCAAATAATTGCGACGAGGTCCGGCTGAGGATCTGCAAAATAAGATCAGTATTCTTTCCGCTGGAAAGAATCTGCTTTTGCGCCTCATACAGGAGTTGCTGATGCAAAACTTTTAAATTTTCAGCCACTCGCCACAGTCTCCTTGCATAAACTCGAAACAAACCATATCAGTGAAAATGTTTCTTCGCTAATCATCATATTCTGATGGTCTTCTGAAGAAAATCACGAGGTTTTCCCTGGTCGTCAAGCCGAACAATTATATAATCGCAACGCAAAGCGCCCCAACCGGGCATGGCCGCCACCGGCACCCGTTCTATGTTGCGTTTCCACCAGATATCAGGGGGAAGAGCTCCCACAGTATTATCCACAACTACAGAACCGGCATCAGGCTGAAAAAAACTGCCAAAGCAGTCCATTTCGACCAGAGATACCGGGTAACCAAGACCAGTGCCAGACCATATCAGAGGGCTACCTTCACTGGAATGCTTCCAGGTGAGGGCCTTCTTGTATTCGAGATCAGTGCCATCCACATTTATAAATACTGGAAACTTATCAGTTTTGTTGCTGAAAAATTTTTCTAGAACAATATGCGCTGGCTCGACCTGCATCCGCCCGGTACCGTCAGAAAGAGCGACAAGCCACAGCGGCCCGACTGGGGTTTTGAGAAGCAGTGCGCCTTTGCCCGGCACCGAATCATCAAGATTCAACGGCCTGACCAGCGACCACTTTGAAGCAGCCAGAATCGAGCGACCAGAACTCCTGGCAACCGACTGTTCTCCAGAAAAAACCACGTCTATTCCACTGTCAAAGAGCATACTGACCTGAGATTCAAGGCTTGGAGCACTTGAAAACAGACCACCTGCATTACATAACGTAACGCAACCAGCGCCAGCCTCATCTTTTACAGTGGTCAACAGCCTTCGAAGCTGAGCTTGTGCGACTTCGTGCTGAATTACCCCAATAAAAGCAATAGCTAACATAGGCAGATTATTTTATCACATAGGGATGGGTACCACAACAAAAACAGGGAATTTAAAAAAAATAATTACCTGATCCCGCTGCTAAAAACGAGACAGCCAGCTCAAACCAATTGTTTTTTCTGCGATATTATTTTGCAAATTAACATCATGGCGCTCGTTGTTTTCCTGATAGGCCAGTTCAAGCGAATTCGATCTGGAAAAAGCCTTCTCAACCCCGACCCACCATGAATTGCGGCTATGAGTGGAATATAAAAAATCTTCAAACTCAGGGTATTCGCTATCGACAAACTCTGATTTCATCCTGAATTTAAGGGCATCGGTAATAAGGTAATCATAAGCAAGACAAGCCCTCAATTCATTCTCGTCAGGATAATAAAGCCTTTTCTGCTCATACCTGCGCCACAAACCACCAAGCACCAGACTGGCCCGCGAGCGCCCGAACGAAAAAAGCCCCTCGTAAACCAGCGAATTTATGCCGTAATCTTCTTCTGAGCCAACGCTGTGCCGGTGAATTTCATTACCGAAGGTTATCGTCTGCGCCATATTTTTGCTGTAATCATAGTCGATGGCAAGGGCGAGATAATTGGCGTATTTATCGTGCAGGAAATATGCCGTCGATTCTTTCTCGCAATCCGTTTTTCGGTAGGTATCGCGAAGCTTTAGAGTCATATCCATGGCAATTTCATAAGCAGCAGACAATCCGACCGCTGCCTCGTCAACACCGTTACCAATTTTTGTTCTCTCATTGCTTGCCAACTCACCAAAAACCTTGAGAAAGAGATCGCCCCTGGTTTTTTCGCGTTCATAACGAGCACGCGGGTCATCATCACGAGGGTCTACAGCATAACTTGTATAATAATCCACAGCCTTGCGCGCTGCCATTGCCCCGGGAAACTGCTCAAAATACTTTCGGTCACCACGGGCCGAAGCAGCAACCGCGACGTATTTATGACGCCCCGGAATAAGGGAGGCAATCTCAAACCCGGCACGGCCGGCGCGAAAATCTGCATCGAAGTCGGTATCATATTGGCGCTCTTCAAAACTGCCGTATAAAGTAAAACAGGTTCTTTGCGCAAATTCGTGGGTCATCTGCACCGCACCCCGGTTCGACTTGTAACTCAAGCTTTTTAGATCGGGCAGATCGAGCACATTGTTGAAGTAATCGAACTGAACATAATCATGATCGCCAGCAGCGATGCCCCACGTGAGATTAAACAGATGATCAAGCTCTTTATATCTGAACGATGAATAAGCGCGCCCGGGCATCTCTGATTCGTTGTAATGGCGGTAATAAAAGGTTTCTTTGATATCAACAAAATGCGTTTCACTCAAATCATTGCGCAATGCCAGAAACATATCACTCTGACTGCTCAAAAACGTTTTATCGTATTGCTGCCGAACAAAAGACGGCGTCGAAGAAGCCGGGTCATACACATAGTCATACCAGTCGCGTCTGGTGCTGTCGAGAACAGATCGGGAGTCATAATCGAATTCAAACTTAAAGCCTTCATCGGCGCCGCAGAACGGAACAAAAACCTGCAACAGTATCGCAAGCAACAATGCAATAGGCTTTAATCTCAGGTTTTTATTCATAATTTGTCTCAAAATAAGCAGCAATTCAGATAGAGTTTCCCTGTTCTACCTTCGGCAAAAATAAGAAAACCATGAAGAAAAAATACCCACCAATTCTTGAATCTTCTTTGGCGTGGCTTCAAAATGCAATTTGTGGTAGACTGACGCGGCATAACTGTTGATATGCACTAACAATTTTTCAGGAGGCTTTCATGTCTATTATTGATGCCATTCAGGCCCGCGAAATTCTTGACAGCCGTGGTAACCCCACTATTGAAGTCGAAGTTATCCTTGAGAGCGGTGCCTATGGTTGTGCAGCCGTGCCATCAGGCGCTTCAACCGGCGAACACGAAGCTGTAGAACTGCGTGACGGCGATAAAAAACGCTATAACGGTAAAGGTGTTCTGAAAGCAGTAGAAAACGTTAACGAAATCATTTCAGGCGAACTCGAAGGCATGGATGCCGTTGAACAGCGCGCCATAGATGCCACCATGATCGCCATGGACGGCACAAAAAACAAAGGCAAACTCGGCGCCAACGCCATTCTCGGCGTATCACTCGCAGTAGCCAAAGCCGCAGCAGAATTTGCCGGAATGCCCCTGTATCGCTACATTGGCGGCGCCAACGCATGCACACTGCCGGTTCCAATGATGAATATCCTCAATGGCGGCTCGCACGCCGACAACAACGTGGATTTCCAGGAATTCATGGTAATGCCCGCCGGCGCAAAAAGCTTCAGCGAAGCACTGCAGATGGGCGTCGAAACCTTCCACTCACTCAAGGCCGTTCTTAAAGCCAAGGGTTATAACACCGCAGTTGGCGACGAAGGCGGCTTCGCCCCAAATCTCAAATCAAATGAAGAAGCAATCGAGCTGATTATTGACGCAATCGGCAAAGCCGGTTACAAAGCAGGCAAAGACATTTTCCTCGCGCTCGACCCCGCTGCCAGCGAATTTTATGAAAAAGGCCACTACGTATTCAAAAAATCAGACAAGTCTAAAAAGACTTCTGAAGAAATGGCCGACTACTGGATGGCGTGGGCAAAAAAATACCCGATCATCTCGATCGAAGACGGCATGGCTGAAGACGACTGGAAAGGCTGGGAATACCTCACCAAAAAGAATGCCGGCAAAATTCAGCTGGTCGGCGATGATTTGTTTGTAACCAACGTTGAACGCCTCAAAATGGGCATCGACAAAGGTGTTGCCAACTCTATTCTCATCAAACTCAACCAGATCGGCAGCCTTACCGAAACTCTCGAAGCCATCGAAATGGCAAAACGCGCCGGTTACACAGCAGTGGTTTCTCATCGCTCAGGCGAAACCGAAGACACCACCCTGGCCGACCTCGCAGTTGCCACCAACGCCGGGCAGATCAAAACCGGTTCAGCCTCACGAACCGACCGCATCTGCAAATACAACAGACTTCTCAAGATCGAAGAAGAACTCGGCTGTGATGCAAAATTCATGGGCCTTGACAGCTTCTACAACATCAAGCACAAAAAATAATCTCTAACCAAAGTGGGGCTGTCTCATCACAGATGAAACAGCCCCATTTTTTTATTCTTTTGCCCGGGGTTTTCGGGCATAAAAAAAGAGCCACCCACGCGGGCAGCTCTTTTTTTTAAACTTAAATAAAATCGTCTATCAGATACCGCTATCAGGCAGTTCAGGCAACCCGGGCATCTGAGCAGGAGCCGGGGTAGACATGCTTGTTCCCTGGGTTGATGTTTCCCATCTGGGGACATAAACAGCGATTATAAGAGAAGTAATCATAAAAATTACAGCCATAGTAGTGGTCAACTTTGACATAAAACCACCGCTGCCGCGTTCACCGAATACAGTAGAAGAAGCACCACCGCCAAACGCTCCGGCAAGGCCTTCGCCCTTATCAGCCTGAAGAAGAACGATTACAATCAAACCTACACATACAAGAATATGAATTAACTGAATAAAACCGGCGAGCATAGCCTGTAAACTCCTTTAAGTTCGGTACATAAAGTTCGGGTTCTTGAGTCTATCAACACAGACATAAATTGTCAAACAATTTTAAGGCATTGTTGAATACAGCCACAACTGGTAAGCGTCAAGCAGCTGCAACAGCGGATCAAGCCCCAGATAAAAAACAAAAAGAAAGCCAAAGCAAAGATACGGACCAAATGGAATCATATGCGTTAAAGGGCGATATTCTTTGCGATAACGGATCTTGTTGTATAAAATACTGCCAATACCGCCGACCGAACCAATAAAACTGGCAATAATAACGGTAGCAATAACAGTCTGCCAACCAGACCATGCTCCAAAAGCCGCGAGCAGCTTGACATCTCCGCCGCCCATTCCCTCTTTTTTGAGCAGCAGAACCGCCAGCCAAGCCAGAAGCCATAAAAAGCCACCGCCAAGAATAAAGCCGATCAGGGCATCGCTGAATTCAACATAATAAGATGGCTGCGCAAAACCGTATTTTATCCAGCCCCAACAGGCAGCCGAGTATAGCAAGCCGGTCCAGCAGCCGTTAATAGACAATGTGTCTGGAATTATAAGATATCTGATATCAACAACCGTTATGATCAGGCAGCCGGCCGAAAAAAGCCACGAAAGAAAAGCTTTTGTCGAAACACCCCAGAAAGCAACCGACAAACCGGCAACCAACGCCGAAAACAATATATACAAACGATCCTGGGTGCGGCCGGCATTATAACAACCACGGCGCTTGCCGCCCTCGCAGTCGCCACAATAAAGATAGTCGCAATGAAATTTTTCGTGGCCCGGCCAGGCCCGAATGGCCCAACCGATTCGCTTACCGGCAAAAGCTCCAATTACTGCGGCAACAAGGGCATAATGTAACGCTACTGACAAAATCAGCCTTCCTCCGCTATCCAGCTATTTTTTCTGAAAATACGGCCAAGCATTTTAAACACAAGCTTTGCGGCCATAAAATCAGAGGCTATATTACCCGGAATCGGGCAGAGCTCAACCACATCAAACCCGACAACATTCTTCTCATCGATTACCCGGTTCAGCAGATGCAGAGTCTGATACCACAGCATCCCACCCGGCTCTGGCGTGCCAACGGCAGGCATTATCGAAGGATCAAAAGCATCCAGATCGATCGTTATATAAACATCATGAGAAAGCCGTTTCATAACACGATCAACCCAGGCCAGGTCATTGCCGGTCATTTCAGAAGCCCAGATAATACCATCATGCCCAGACTTTTTGATAAACTCCATCTCGTCACGGCAGGTATTGCGAATGCCGACCTGAGTTATCTTCGCCAGGTCAAAAACCCGGCGCATCACTGATGCATGGCTGAACGGCGTCTTTTCGTAAGATTCGCGCAAGTCAGAATGAGCGTCGAGCTGCAACACCGAAAGGGTGTCACCGTATTTTTCTTTGAGAGCTTTTACCGGCGCCGTAGTAATACTATGTTCGCCACCGAGCATTACAGGGAATTTGCCATCGGCAATCACCGCCCTGACGGCACTCTCAATATTGGCTATGGTTGCAGCAGGCCCCTGCATGTCGGGTTCGAGTTCAGGCAAGGTATGCACTCCGCTGACGACAGGCTCGCACTGCAAATCAAGATCAAAAAGCTCAACCTGGCGTGAAGCCGTTAAAATTGCTGCCGGGCCTTCGCGCGTACCGGCACGGTATGAAGTAGTACTGTCGTAGGGAACCGGTATAATAACCGCTCGCGCATCTTCATATCTGCTGTCTTCTTCGGCCAGCCCAAGAAAATTGTAACCGGCTTTGAAATGCACTGATTCAAGGCTCATGAAATCTTCTCCCGATGAGATTATTCGCATTAACGCCCGCATAATAGCATAACTGACCGGGAAAAAGGGAGCTTTTTGCCATTTTTTTGGCGCAATGGCCTTAAAAAGCAGCTCTTCAATGCTAAAATTTTAATGCGTTTGAGCTGCCCGGTTTTCGCGCTACAATAAAAGCAGTTAAAATCTATTTCAGAAGACGCAGTAAAAAAACAAATTCAACTTACACACCAACATGAGGGATTTTGCTATGAAAAATGCAACAGGCCGCGATCTTTCGCAATTAACAGCAGAAGCACTAAAAAAACTCGCGCGATTTTTCGAAGCACATAAAAGCTTCATTATCGCATTCTCCGGCGGCATGGACAGCTCAATGCTGGCACTCGCAGCACAAAAATTTGCACCGGCGTCGTATCAAACCGTTTTTGTAAATTCTGAGTTTACGAGCTCAGAAGAATCAGCCACAGCAGCCAGAATAGCCCACGAGCACTGCTTAAACTTCACAAAAATTGAAGTGAAATTACTTAAAAAGCCTGAAATCTCAGACAATACAGGTCTGCGCTGCTATCACTGCAAAAAATTTATTTTTACAACTATCATGGAAAGCGCCAACCATGCTCAGATAATATGCGAAGGTTCGGTAACAGACGACGAAACCGACTATCGACCCGGCAAAAAAGCTCTTAAAGAACTGCAGATAGTTAGCCCACTGCTGCTTTGTGGCTTCAGCAAAGACATGGTCACCGAAGTTCTTTGTTCATGGGGCGCCAAAGAACTTGTCAGACCAGCACAAAGCTGCATGGCGACAAGAATTGAGTCAGGAAGCAGAATTACGCCTGAAAAACTGCAACAGATTGAAAATGGCGAAAAAATACTGCGAAGAAACGGCCTTGATTATTGCCGCTTGCGTCACCACGGCAATATAGCCCGCATCGAAGTCTGCCAGAAAGAACTTCACAAAGCCCTTGATGTTATGGCTATGACCACCCAGGCATTAAAAAATCTCGGATTCAGGCATATCTGCCTTGACTCATCAGGGTATCAAAAAGGTTCTATGAACCTATTGCCATCCACGCCCGATAATTGCAAACAATAGAAGAACCACAATAATAAAAATAAACAGCAATACCGGAGCGAGGTACATCACCTCGCGTGTTACCGGCAAATTTCGTTTTTGCAATGCCCGTTCAAGCTCGGGCAAATCGATAGCCAGCCAGCTTATTTTGTAATAACGCAACCCGCTGAAAAACTCGATAGAGGCCGGCAGTTTACTACCGCCACGACCAATAAAAATATTGACCCTGATTTTATCGAATTCTGCCAGTGATACTTTTTCAGAAGTCCCCCAATTGAGACTGGCTGGAAAAACGATACAGCCCTCATCTATTAACAGTTCACCCGGGTCGGCATAACGCCGGTTCAATAACCACAAACGCAGTGCCACATAGCCAACGAAGCCAAGCAGAGCAAACCAGCCCTCTCCTGCCAGAGTATTCTGAAAACGCACCTGCAAAGCGACAGCAAGCACGATGACCAGACTGCATATCAGGTTATCTTTCAGCCCCAGAGGCAACCCAATAAGCCTGACCGCAAAAAATTCACGGTCAGGCGGCAGTGGCGACAAAAGTGACTCTGATAAATCAGGTGACAATCTCAAACTCCTGTTGATAAAGCGTCTTTAACAAGAACGCCGCCACATTGGCCCATCGCAATGATATTTTTATATAAAACAATAAGCCAGAAAACAAAAAAAACCTTCGACTGCACAGAAATCTGGCAGTCGAAAGTTTTTGCGTTGGGTTAAAAAGTTCTTATTTGCCCCCCCACATCAGGTGGAGAGTGTTGCGCGTACCATCTGGACCACCGCAACCGGGGTAGAAGGTTGATCTGCCAGCATTGCCAGTAATTGGATTGCGTGGCGGATCAGTAGTTGCCTGCTGGTCACGTCTAAGCAAACCATTGTTGTTGTTGTAACCGAATGCAGAACAACAGACCGCTCGACCAACGTTCTCAGGAACCCAGTTGCGATAGAACTGCCACCCGGCTGGCCATTGATTCAAAGCATTTTTACAGAAAATATAGGACACCTGCCAGTTATCAGTGATATCATCTACACGGCGATAATTAGACAACACTTCAGGACAGACAAACATCTTGGGGTCTTTAGCAATATTGCTAATTTGATCGTTAATCGGAATAAGGCCGGTAATACCGCCGTCCATGTAATTCATGACAGTCCAAGCGCCACTGCGTGCAGTATATATACTGCACAGCTGTGGAACGGTGTTCCATGTGGTGCGTACAAAGCCGCGGCGTGGGTAGAAAGGAAACATGACAAAATCATTATTGGGAAATGAAGTGTTCTGGGTTTCCCAGACTGCAATAGCCTGGTCAACAGACTTGAGCTGACTGGCACAAGCTCTTTGACGAGACTCGGTAACAAACGACTGATATTTAGGTATACCGACCGCGGCAAGAATACCAATTACCAGTACAACGATCATAAGTTCGATCAGTGTAAAACCCTGGCGTTTCATAATTTCTCCTTTTCAACGCAAACTTTTCAAGGACCAACCGGTGGCAATTCACCATTCTGAGGGTGATTTTGTGATGTCTTCGTTTCAGTGAGATCCTCGCCAAACTCAGCCATAAACTCGAGATCTTCGGGAGAAGCCTCGATAATCTCAGCATCGTTCGCAGCGGCTCCCATGGGCAATGCCATGCCACCAGAACTGCCAGCCGCCATATCTGCTGGCAAAGAATCAGGCATAGGGGCTTCATCTTCTGCAGCAGATCCGCAACCAGCAGCGAAACTGGCAATAATAACCAGAATCAACATCATGGCTGCATATCTGAAACGTAACATCTGTGCTTCTGAACCTCCCTTACAAATAATATAGAATTAGAATAAATTGTACGACACTATCTAAATAATAGCACGCACATAAAATGTCGGCAAGAAGAAACACACAAATTTAAGCAAGAGCCATGCTCGCTGTTCGACTAAGGCCAACAAACACTATACGCAAATTTATCAGCTACTACTGGTAAACAATGTGGTGCTTATAGTTGCCTGAACGCTGATCTGAACAGACTTATCATTTATATCGCGTCCACTCAGTACAACACGTGCAACAACTGGAGTGATATCGTCATCGGCAGAACTGTTGCCACGGGTCATATAACTGTATACCGTCGCAGAATTGACTTCGAGTGAAACATAACCGGCCACATCAGAAACCACACTTTGACCGCCACCAGAAGAACCGGAATCGGTAGAACCCCCGGCATCCTGCGCTCTGAGAGAGCTTGAAGTAGAATCTCCACCG
>SABV01000425.1 GCA_009928855.1 Erysipelotrichia bacterium
CAAGCTCGGGCACACGCGTACGAATATTACTCGCTTAAAAGATATTATTTCTGAAATAGAGTCACAACTTGGGCCGTTGGGTGAACAGGCCGAAAAGACTCGCAGATACCAGGTGCTGGCTTCTGAAATTCGTCAATTTGAAATTGACCTTATTCTTTTCGACCTTAACCAGCTCTACGGCGAACAGGAAAACATCAACTCAATGCGCTTGGGCTTGCTCGCCAAAGTAGAAGAAATCGAAAAATTTCTTGCAGAAGTTGATGCTAAAAAGGCTGATGCAAGGGTGCGTTTTGCCGAGTTCGAAACGGTTCTTCAAACCCGCCAGGAAGAAGTTAAAGCTGTTACCGTTCAGATAGACGAAAAACGCAGAAATATTTCGACTTTACGCGAAGACATAAGAAGCCAACAGGCCAGAAGTCAGGCGATTCTTGAAGAAATCGACGGTATCGAAACTCTTCTTCTAGATGGTGGCCAGGAAATTTCTGATGCTGAAAATCGTTTGAATGAAGAAGAAACAAGAGAAATTGAGATCAGCGGTGCCATGGCAGGTATCGAAGGCAATATCGGCACCGTAAAAGCCGAGCTCGAAAAGCATCTGAAAGAGCAGGCCAATGATAAAGATTCGGCTTTTCAGATAGCTGTTAAGCTCTCTGATCGAAAAAACCGTATAAACACAGCAAATCAGCAGATACAGATTCTTGAACGCCAGCTTGAAAAAGGCGAAACAGACGTTGCTTCGGCACAAATCCATGTAGATAAGCTGAAAACAGAAAACGATCGCCTCGAAACCGAAATTGCTACAATGCGTGCTGAGGTCGAACAGAACCGTTCGCTGCTGGGCCAGGAAATGGGGCGACTTGGCAAGATCGAAAAAGATTATAAAAAAACCGAAGAAGAGCTTATCGCCGCCAATGACCAGATAAAAATTCTGAGAGCACGCAGTAATTTGCTTGAAGAGTTGCGTCATAGCAGTGACAGTGGTATTTATCGGGGCGTTCAGGCGGCTCTGGCATTAAAAGAAACAGGCCGTCTGCCGGGCATTTTTGGTATCGTGGGTGAACTGATTAAGGTTCCTGCCGGCTACGAAGTGGCCATGGAAACAGCTCTCGGCGGCAGCATTCAAGATATTATTACCAGCGATGCCGAAACGGCAAAAACAGCAATATCTGTTCTTAAGCAGAACAAGGCCGGTCGTGCCACTTTTCTTCCTCTCGACATGATCACCGCTCCGCCGACAGTTTCCAGGCCCAATGCAAGAGGGTGTCTGGGTGTGGCGCTTGAACTGATTGAATTTGACGCAAAATTTTATAATGCCATGAGCAATCTGCTTGGGCGCATTCTTATTTTTGACAACCTCGACAATGCCGTTGAATTTACCCGCAATAATCGTAATTTCAACCGTATTGTCACTATTGATGGCGAAGTGGTACGTTCTTCCGGTGCGTTGACCGGCGGCGGCGAAGCACGAAAATCCGGCGGCATTCTTTCCCGCAAGCGTGAACAGGAAGAGCTGGAAGTAAAACTTGCATCTTTTGAAGGCAAGGAAAGCAAGCTTAGAAGTTTGTTGAACAATCTCTCTAAAGAGCGCCAGAGCCTCATGAATTCTACAAGAGAGCGCGAAGATTCTGTGCGGCGCCGTGAGCAGTCGCTCGAATTTTTTGACAAAACTCGCGAAAAAAATGCTGTCGAGCTCAAGACACGCTCTGAAGAATATTCACACATTGCCAGAGATCGTGCAGAAATGCATGTAAGGCTTGAATCGCTTAAGAATGAGCTTGAACAGGCTGGCGCTGAGCTTGAAACTCTCGAAAAGCAGAATGCAGAGCTCGCCGGCAGGCTTAACTCTCTCGGTGGTCGCGAAGAATCGATTCAGACTCGTCTGGCTGCCTTAAACAGTATCTATGGCGAACGAAAGCTTGAACTGGCGCAGATTGTTGAACGCAAAAAAGCGATAAAAAAAGAAATTGATGCTGCAGGCAAAAGGCGTAAAGAGGCTGGTGAGCGCAAAGAACGTGCTACTGCTGAAGTTGAACGCCTGCGGTTGCTCAGCACTGAAGGTGATGCCAGGGTTGCAGTCGTGCAGGCTGATATTGATGAGCTTGATAAACGTCGAGATGCGCTTGAATTGGCGATGGAAACCATTCAAAATGATTATCGCAGAATGTCAAAAGAACTGGATCAGCTTGACCATGCTTATCAGAGCAGAGTGCGTATCGAAGATTCGACACGCAAAAAACTTTCTGAGCTTGACATTAAAATAGCCGAAATCAAGACCCATATCAGCACCAAAGAGGGCATTCTAAGCGGAGAGTTCAGTCTTGACGTCAACGAGCTTACTTTTAATATGCATAAATACGAGAGCCGGGATGATCTTTCGAATATCATTCTGCAACGCAAGTTCGAACAGGAAGCTCTTGAGCCCGTAAACCCGCTGGCGATAGAAGATTTTGAGAAGACAAAAGAGCGTTATGATTTTTTGAATTCTCAGATAGCCGATATGACAGAGGCGGCCGATTCTCTAGAACAGGTAATTGCCGAAATAGAGAAGATTTCTTCAGAGCGCTTTCTAGAAACGTTTGCGCAGATCAGTGTCGCTTTTAACGATATTTTTGAAATTCTGTTTCCGGGTGGAAGCGGTATGCTGAAACTCAGCGATAAAGACAACCCGCTGGAAAGCGA
>SABV01000078.1 GCA_009928855.1 Erysipelotrichia bacterium
TTATAACTCTTATAACTTTTTTTCTTATTTTGAGAACATAAGAGGTTAAAGCAAGTTTGATGCCAATTTACGCAGACAAGCTAAAAGCCTGATTTTATGAGTTCCTTACAGAATCATTAAAAATCTTTACAAAAATTTGCCAGTTTTTATGCAATCAGCTGAATAATTTTCGTCAGAATGCCAGCAACCGGTTTGTCGAGCCGCAATATTTTGGCTTCAGCGGCAAGAGCAAATGCAAAGTAAAGTTTGCGATGCGTATTTTTGCTAAAAGGGCTTTTCAAGAATCTATAATGCGTTCTTAGCCGATAGGTCATCAGGCAATGTCATACTCTATTTTTTATTGCAAGCAGGGTTGTGGCGACTCCGGCGATCAGCATATATGCAAAGTAGAGTGCTAGAAATGGAAATATATAAGCAAAAAAGAGATACGCTATGAAGGCATAAAACAATAATTTAAATATAGCATCCAGAAATTCAGGTGCTACAGAGAATACTAATAGTAGAATTCCTGCGATGTAGTATTCCAGTGGGATCATAAAAACCAGAGCAGTCAGGATCAGAATTGCAGATCCTCTTGCTGCGAGTGAAATACCTATGTTATCAATGATTTCGCTCCAGACTACGCAGACAAAGCACACGATAAGTAGTATTCCCAGATTGGTCGCTACAGATGTACGCCATGATGAATGATTCGAGTCGTGTTTTGCCTTCGTATACTCTTTGCAGTTATCATTAGATCGCTGGATTACTGTAACAGGAGTGACTTCGTCGTAACTCTCGGCCAGCATTATCGGTGATGTGCCTATTTTTTTTTCGACCTTTGGAACTATTGGCGGTGTAGGCTTCGTCTGCGTGGCGGGTTCGCGCTGTTGCAAGAACTGTTCTGTATTCTTAATATAATTCTGCTGCTGCAGTTTTTCGCGAGTTTGCTGCAGAAGTTGCTGAAAACTCTCGTTCTTTTCTGTTTGCACGTGTTTCGATCTCAGGCGTTCAAGTGTGCGTGTTGCTTGCGGCGAGAGACCGGCAGTACTCAATGGAATCAGTAATATGAAAAATGCCAAAAACAAGCAAGACAACGTATGTTTCATAAAAATCCTCTGTATTTGGCGTTTTGCGGCAAAAAGCTCATTTTGTCGCATCACTCTCTAATATTGAAGTTAGTTATATTTTCTTTATTCATTTTCTTTCTTCAAAATAAACCATATTTTTTTGAATAACAAAAAACATCGTCACTTCTTTTTATTGCGAAGCAATTAGATCTTTAAAACCTGGAGAACTTATGCAGAATAACAGGAGTGATATTTTTTTAAATGCTGAAGAATTGCGCAAAGCCGGCAGGCATCAGCAAGCCGCCGAACTATTCAGACAATGCTGGAACCAGGAGAAGAACGAAGACCATGCATGGCATCTAATCTCATGTTTGCGCCATCTCCAGACACGCGAAGAAGCATGGCAGATACTTTATGAAGCGCTGGAGCTAGTTCCAGGATCACATTTCCTCAATATTCAGCATTCATGGATGCTTTACGATTTTGAACTGACAGATGCCAAAAGCAAAAAGAACCACGAAAAAACTATCGAGATTGCGCGCAAGATTCTCGATCTTTCACCCGATGGTGTTCTTCTACAGTTAACGGTTTTTGCCGCGACTGATGCTGCCAAAGCTCTGAATATGCCCGAAAAAATTCTTGAATTTCTTGTTTGCGTCGATAAGGCAACACTTGACAAAGCGCCGCGTGAATACAATGGCAGCAAGATTCTTTCATGGCGTGAACGCTGGTATTTTGCCTGTATCAACTCGCTATTCGATCTTGAGCGCTTTGCCGAATGCAGAGCAATCTGTATTGAAGCTTATAAAGACTTTCCGGTGAAAATTGAATATGCGAGAAAAGCTGCACTATGTCTGGCCGAAGCAAATAATTATTCACAAGCAGCCGATGAACTTGAAAAATTAGTGCGTGGGCGTCGGGTTCCCTGGTATATGTATGCGGATCTTGCCAAGATTCTTTTTGAATGCGGGCAGGTCGATAAAGCCTGGCATAACGCATGTGCAGCAGCAGAAGCCAGCGGTGAACTCAAAACCAAAGTTAATCTTTTTTACATTATGGCTCGAATTCTTCTTGCTCGTGGCGAAAGGACTGGAGCGGCAGCACATGCGTATTTGGCCGTTCAAACCCGTAGTGAGCAAGGTTGGTCTGTACCAGAAGAATTGAGCGAACTTATATCCAGGTTAAATGTGCAGACCAATTCTGCAAGCATCGGCACATTACTTGGAAATTGCCGAAAATATTGGTCAGAGCAAACTCAAGCAACTGCCGCAATTTTGATCCAAAATTCGGATAATGTAAGATATAAAGGCCTACTGCTGATGAAAAATCCCCAGTCGCCATTCGCTTTTATAAGGTCTGAGAGCTTTAATGAAAACGTTTATGTCAAAACTGCTGACATACCCGAAGAACTTCGCCACGACGGTGCAAAAATCTGTTTTTCAACGCAGACGTCTTTTGATGCAAAAAAAAACCGTGAGAGCACGAGAGCTGTAAATATATCTGCCGATTAAGAGCAATTCAGATGAAAGATAAAACTATCCCTGAAACTTTTGCCAGCATTCGTGGACTTATTTTTCAAAAGCAGTATGAGCAGGCATGGGCAATGCTTAAAGGACTTTCAGAACCAGAAAGTCAGAGCGGCGATGCTATTGCTCTAAGCGCAAGACTGCAAGGACAAATGGGACATCACGAAAACGCCGTTAGTATGTTTGAAGATCTCGAAAGCGCCTGGCCTGAACGAATAATGATTTTTAAACTGCATGCAAGTTTTTTACAAGAAGCCGGGCAAACTGAAGACGCTCTAGATAAGGCACGGCAAATGATAGAGAAATTTCCCGATGCCGTCGAAGGTTATATCGTAGCTATAGAATGCTTCGAATTACTCGGGCAAAGCCTTGAGGGGCTTGAATTAGCTCAAAGAGGCATAAAAAAATGGCCCGGAAACCTTGAAATTCTTGATGCTCTAACACGTTTAGAACCAGTTTGCAGACAACAGAACCAGACCATAAGTGACTTAAGCATTGCAAGAGAAGAATTTGAGCTTAATCACTGTCAGATTACGCCTGACGAAGCTTTTGTCGCGCGTTATATGCAGCTTTTTTCTGGGCGCGAGGGTGTATATGCGAAGCAGTGTCGGATGAAAGGGCGCAAATTGGGTTATATGCCAGTGTATGAGGCTCTTGATAAGGCAAAAATCAAGGCACATATCGCTGGCGACACAACATTGGGCATATACCTGGTTAAACGCGCCAACACGGCAAGCCTGCTGGTACTAGACATAGATGTCGGTAAGGCTTACCTTGGTGGGTTTTTAAGTAATTACAATGAGCGTGAACGCATAAAAAAGTTGCTTATTGCTTCAGCAATAAAGCTTATAGAGGTTGCGAACCGCATTGGTGTAAATCTGTTATGTGAATCTTCAGGCCATAAAGGCCTTCATTTGTGGGCATTTTCAGATTTTGAGCTGCCGGCACGGCATTGGCGCCTATTGGGAAAATGGATGCTTGAACAACTTTACGGGTTGCCATCTGAAATACAGATTGAAGTTTTTCCAAAGCAAGAGGTAGTTACAGAAGGCGGTCTCGGGAACCTGGTAAAGTTGCCCCTTGGCATTCACATGGCATCCGGGCAACGCTCACTTTTTCTTGATTCGATAAATTTCAGACCGGTTGCTGTGCAACGCGAGGCAATAGATAACTACCAGGCCTTAACACGAAGCGAATTTGAAGAAGTAATGGGTCGGCTGACTGTGGCCAAACTTTCTTCAACGGGCTCAACCGAGCAGCGAATTCATGAAGAAAACTTTTCCAGAGCTTGCAATGAGAACAACAAAAATACCACAGAGATGAATTCTCGTGATTTTGCACTGCGGGTCAAAATAGCGCTTCCCGAGAGATTTACTATTGAAATTGAACAAATTTTGGCTGGTTGCAGACCTCTTTGCGAGATTCTAACACAAATCATGCACTCTCAAAATATTGAGCCATCCTGGCGGCATGTGCTTATTTATATTTTCGCAACAGTAGGTGAAGAGGGTAAAGTATTTATTCATCAGCTTTTGAGCCAATTACCCGATTATGATCCTGACCGCGTAAATGCTGAGATAAAAGCGGTTCCGCCAACCACAATGAGTTGCAATAAAGTGCGAAAAAATCTGTCAACACTAATCATAAAAACAGGCTGCAACTGTCAATTCAGATTGCCGCAGGGTTGTTATGCATCTCCGGTTGTACATGCCGGTATTTTTCCTGGTGCCGAAAAAACGCTCTTCAGGCCAGTCATGCAACCAGTAGCTCTTTCAAGTCGCGAATTGATAGCAGGGGCAAGTGCTGCTATAGATCGGCTGATGCGAGAATACAATCTTATTGGCGAAGAAATACTAAAAGCCAGGCAAAGGCAGCAAATTTTGCATCGGCAGATAAACAGACTGTTCGATGAATGCGGCAGCGAAACAATCGTCACGAGAATCGGCTCATATAATCGTCTTTCAGAATTGCCAGAAACCGTTAATGTAATTTTGCCTGATTCTATTAGTAAGCCTTCAGTAGAGTGAAACTATGGAAATCGGAACTCTTTACATCGGCGCACAGGGCAGTAAAATAACCAGAGTAGGGGAACGCCTGCTAGTGCGTGACCGTGAGAACAAAATTCTCGAAGATGTTCCATTTTTCAGGTTAAGACAAATAGTTTGTTTTGGTTCTGTCGAGATTACGAGCGCGGCCACTGCTCAGTTGATGAAGCTTGGCGTGGATGTTGTGTACATGACCCTGACCGGTCGTTTTAAATACCGTCTTTCAAATATGAATCCATCAGCGGTAAAATGCAGACAAAGTCAATACGAAAAAGCTTCTTGCAATGCATTCAGACTGACTCTTGCCAGAGCTATGCTTCGCGGCAAACTGCTGAACTCCAAAAACTGGTTGATAAAACGTAACCGACCAGCAAATAAGCTGATCAGTGAAAGTATCTGGAAAATTTCTACCAGTCTCGAAATGCTTGAATCAGCTTCAACCACCGATGAACTGCTTGGTATAGAGGGAATTGCAGCAAAAGAATATTTTGAGGGTTTCAGATTCTTATTAAAGCAAGATCTGGGTTTTGGCGAAAGAAACCGCCGGCCTCCCAAAGATCCTGTAAATGCAATGCTCAGCTTTGGCTATACGTTGCTTTTTAATATGATAATGGCTGCTGTTGAACAATCAGGTCTCGACCCAATGTTTTCAAATTTGCATGCAATCCAGGATCGTCGACCCTCACTTGCCCTTGATCTGATGGAAGAATTTCGTTGCCTGACCGTAGATACTGTGGTAATGCGCATAGTAAACCTTGTGCGGGTGCAGCCTCGTGATTTTTTTTACGATGAGCGGGCAGGCACAAGAATGCGAGAAGAAACAATTGCCTTGCTTGTCAGCGAACTGCAGGCTCGTTTAAAAAGCAGAGTGGTTGACCCGGTCAACCAGAATCAATTTCAGATAAAAGATCTGTTTTTACGCCAAGCTTATCAGTATAAAGCTGTTGTGTGCGGTGATCGAGAAATTTATCAACCGGTGGTGAGCCGATGAAAGGAATGTTTTACATAATCTGTTATGATTCACCGTCTAATAAACGCCGCACGAAGCTGCATAAAATGCTCAAGAACTATGCTGTATCAGTTCAGAAAAGCGTATTTGAAACCTTTCTCGATGGTCCTGGTTTTGATAAAATGATGCAGAAAATTTATGCCCTCATGGATAGTTCTGTAGACAGCGTCAGGGTATATGGTTTATCCCGCTCTGCACAGCACCAAATGCATGTGTTAGGGTTTCCGGGGCGGCTGAAAGACCCTGATTTTTATTTTATCAGATTACCAGGGCAGTCTGATCAAGTGAATCGCCAGATCATCGATACAGATCCAGATGACGAAGAACTTCCGGATTGGTTATAAAAAAATAATATTTTTGAACAGGTGGCTTATTTTCGACTTATGACAAGAGAGTAATCGACAAATACAGGGGCAAAGCGAGAGATAATCTTAAAGAAATTGAGAGTTTGTTCACTGCTTTATGTAAAATTATTTGCAAAGAACCACATTCGGTGCTATTGATTAAAAAGGTTGCTTGGGAAGATAGTGCAAAAAGGCGCAAAAAAGCGCTTCGGGGAACAAAATAAAAAAGAGTTGTGTCAGAACCCTGCTGATTTTCAGGGTGTTTGTGATTTTCTGAGAAAGGGCAACATCTGCACAGGCAACTTTATGAGATATCTGAGAATGCGCTTCAGGTTCAGATCACAGGAAGCTATAAGTTTCCCGCCTAATCCTGTCAATACATTCCGTGGTGCGCTTGGTTTCCAACTGCTGCGAATTGCTTGTATTCAGCGTAAGGCATTAGCTTCAGGCTGTAAAGGCTGTGTTGTTTTTGGAAAATGCGCCTATGCGCAGTGCTACGAAACCGGTCAAGGGCATATCAACGAAGGTTTTTCAAGAACGAATGAAGATATGCCGCATCTTATGGTTATAGATACAGGTTTTGCAGGCCTGCAGACACTCACCGAGGGTAGTCTTTTTGATTTTACTGTGCAGCTTTATGGCTGCGCGGTAGAAGCTTCACCTTACCTTATAGTTGCTGCACGCAATGCCGGCATGACTGGGCTTACGCAGCGCCGAGTGCCCTGTAATCTCGAAGAAGTTATTGACGACAGTAACGCGAGAACAGTCTGGTCTGCTGATGCTGATCAGGTGAGGTTACCACTGATAAATAATCTTACAATAGAAGAGCCAGATTTGGTTCTACCTGATGATTGTGAGTTAAAAATGCGTTTTATTACTCCAGTGGCTTTTAAAGACAAGGCTAATGGGTCTTTGACTCTCGAACCTGAGTTTTCGCGAATAGTAGGGTCATTGTTGCGAAGATATTCAGCCTTTGAAGCATCAGACGGCAAAAAGCTCAACTGGGACTTCGCAGCGTTGACTGCAGTTGCCCGTCAAATACGTATTGCCGGCATGAAACTTGAACCGGTTTACTGGGAACGCTTTTCTACAAGGCAACAGCAGCGAATACCCGTCTCGGGAGTCATTGGTCAGGTTACTTACGTTGGTCCTGTTGCTTCATTTCAAGATCTTCTGAAAGCCGGCGAAATAATCAGGTGTGGTCGCAGCACAACTTTCGGCCAGGGAAAAATCAGCATAACCTGCCTGAATCGCCTGAATGAACGTAAGGCTTGTGATGTATTCTGTGATTAGGTATCTATGTATTTCTTTTTATATCGATTGTGAAAATTATCGCATGAATTAACAGCATGGAGAGCACACTTTTGAAAAAGAAAAATATTCTTCTGACAAGTTTGGGGGCTCCTAAAAAGATTCCGGGGCAGAATGTTTATTCTGAATTAAAAAAAACAGTCTATCGCTTTGGCGATCATACCCATGAATCAAAATTCTGTTGTTTAGCTCTTGCTACGCTTCTTCAGAGAGATTTTGATGAATTGTATCTTTTGTTAACGACTGAAGCGGAGGCAGCTTATGGCAGAGAGCTTAGAACTGAAGCAGCCTTGCAAAGTCTGCCAATCAAGATAATTGAAATTAGCTCTGGCAAAACGATTGAAGAAATCTGGCAGATGTTCGATCGTATAACAGACACGTTTAACTCATCAGACGAGTGCAATGTGTTTCTCGATATCAGTAATGGTTTCAGACACTTGCCGCTTTTATCATTTGCTTCTTTAACCTATCTCGAAAGTTCAAAAAAAATAAGGCTGGCTGGGGTTTACTATGGGGCTTTCGATGCGAAGGGCGAGGATGGCATTGCCCCTGTTTTTGATCTGACGCCGCTGGTAAATATTATTAAGGGTTCATATAGCGTTAAAGCCTTTGAAGAAACTGGGGCAATCGATTCTTTGGGTGATTTTCTCAACGACCTGATAGACTTCGGTAAAAATGACCAGAAAAGTCTCACTACAAAACTGCAAAATCTTCATGGCTCAATAAACTCAGGCTTACCCCTCGAAGCCGGCAATGCTGCTCGTGAATTAAATACCCTTATAGACAGAAGTCTGCCTGAGCAAAATTATTTAAAAGCAGGCAAAGAACTGATTGAAAGACTTCAATCAAAAATTGGCTGTATAAAATTGTCTGAAGAACTTAATAAAGAAACTTTTCAATTAAATATCGACGAACTGCAAAGACAGCTTGAACTGATTGATTGGCATATTACCAACCAGAATCCTTCTATTGGAACTCTGCTTCTGCGTGAATGGATAGTTAACAGAGTTTGGCTTGCAGAACAACCAGAAGGTAAATGGTTGCAGGAAAAAAAGCGCATTCACGCCATTGAGCAGCAATTGGGATATTGGGGCTTTCACTTTCAGAATAAAGATTTTCGCAAGTCAATCAGAGAAAAAGCGTATTACGAGCTTTTAAAACTTTGGAGTCAGATAACAGGAGTTCGCAACCAGTTTGCTCATGCAGGTTTTCAGGAAAAAAATGTTGATGTCGCAAATGCTCACAAACAATTAAGTGACTTGGTCAGACAATGCCATAATAGTCTGGGTTGCGATGAAGCATGGCATCTTCCCAAAAGAGATACAAATAACTGTAAAATTCTTGTTTCAGGCATGGGTGCTTCATTTGGGCTTTTATACTCGGCCGTTCACCTGGTTAAGCCCAATACCGTAATTGTGGTAACCAGTGAGGCTTTTAAAGACAAAGCAGTAGATGCATCTGTCAGAGCTGGTTTTATCGACCAGAACAATTTACATATTGTAACTATGCATGATGTATTTTGCGGTTTTAAAGAGACCCCTGCACTCCTCGAAAATATCTGGCCAACAATTCAAGATGCTGAATCTTTGGTCATTAACCTCACCGGCGGCACAACCGCAATGCAGTGGGTTATGCAGTCGGCTTTTGAAAAGGCCCGCAACAATAATATTCCTGTCGAAAGGGTAGCATTTGTTGATCGCCGCTCAAGCGTAGAGCAACAACAAAACCCCTGGCACCTTGGCGAAATCGTCGAAATCGAAAAAATGCTTAAACCCCCGAAAAAATCTGAATAAAACTCGTCTTTTAAACTTGTAAATATTTACCTAACCAGTCTTGGAATTGGAGACCAATATGAAAGAAATCGAACTTGAGATAGCTTTTGCCACACCATCTTTTCTTGGCAATGCCACACAACAATCTCAGTGGAGAACACCGCCATTTAAAGCTCTTTTGCGTCACTGGTGGCGAGTAGTTAAGGCTAAAGACGTTGGCTATGACTATAAAAAATTGCTTGAAGAAGAGAATAAACTTTTTGGTAAGGCCGCAGAAGAGAATGCTACTAAATCGGCTTTAAGAATCAGACTCAATAAATGGACAATGGGAAAACTGACCGCTTTACCATCGTCGGCAAAGGTGAGACATCCAGAAGTTAAATCTGGCACTATGCCTATAGATCCTGCCCTTTACCTCGGTTATGGACCAGTTTCTACAAAAGGTTGCAAATTAGCGATTGAGCCGATCATTGATACAGCAAAGTTCTGGATTGGGTTTCCAGATCAATTTCAAGACGAAATACAAAAAACTATTCAGTTGATCAGCTGGTTTGGCACTATTGGTTCTAGATCCAGAAATAGTTGGGGCTCTGTATTAGTAAATGATTTGTCAGGTATTGCTGTAAAATCTATAACAGCAAATGGACTTGAAAAATTTTGTCGTTCTTTTGAAGATTGCTTAAAGCTCCAGTGGCCTCATGCCATTGGAAAAGATCAGAAAGCTCCTTTGGTTTGGCTTACTGAGACAAGAAACAGTTGGTCAGAGGTCATTAAAGATTTAGCAGAAGCAAAGATCAAATTTCGAACAGAATTCATTTTTAATGGTGGTGGTTTTCACCCGGAAACACAAAATCGCCACATTATTTCGTATCCAATTACCAAACATTCTTTGAATGGTTTGGGAAATCAAAGCAGATTAGCGAATCAGATCAGGTTTAAAGTTCAAAAAATGGAGGATAATCGATATTTTGGTCTGATTTTTCATCTTCCCTGTGCAGCACCTGAAGACCAGTTCATTGAAAAGCTGACCCCGCAAAACAAACAAAAGTTCAGAGAATTCGAAAAAGCAGTATGGCCTAGAATTCACAAAATGCTTAATGATAATGCCACCAGGCTGAAATGAGGAAAATTTATGAATAATCAGACATGGGAAAAAAAACTGACAGCCTGGTTGCATGATCCTGCTGAAAAAGCTTTTGTGCTTTTTCATGACCCAACTGGCCATGAGGGTGGCACTACTAAAGCGTTGTTGAAAGAGCTAAATCTCAATGCCCATGACAAGGGGATTCAAATCGCTGATCATTGGGCAGCAGCAGCTGATAGACCACAATGGCCACGCTCGGAATCAGAGGGGCGTTATGCAAAATGGTCACAGGTTGATTTTTCTGCGTCACCGGTTTTGATTCATCCCCTGACTGGCGAACAGTTTGATCTTGTCAATTTCAAAGATCTTGATTACAAACACCTAAAAGCTATCAGCAAAGATCATTTTCAGCAATTATTGAATCTTGGCAATGATGATCTCAGATTAAAATTTCTTGCATTATGGCGCTTTGCACCTGAAATTGATGCAAAGGAACTTTCCAAACTTTGGCAATTGTTGCCAGCTGACACACGAACCCCAGACCACACTATCTGGAACCATCTTGACACTGTTTCTGCAATAGCCAGCGCCAATAGCGACAAAGATGGTGCAGTTCTTCTGGCAATGAGTTTTGGCCCAGTACAGAGTTTTATTGCTCAGGCACGTTCCACGTCAGACCTCTGGGCTGGTTCACATCTTCTTTCGTCAATGGTATGGGAGGCAATGAAAGTCATTGCAGAAGAAATCGGTCCTGATGCTTTCTTGTTCCCTCAATTACGCGGCCTGGCAATAGTTGACACATGGTTACTCGAATTGGCAAACCGGGAAGGACTTGGCGAACTTTGGAAGGCCCGGTTCAAAAAAAACGATGCACAATGGCTAAAGTCGAGAACTGATGACAACCCACTTTTTGCTGCTTGTCTTCCAAATAAATTTCTGGCAATGGTGCCCAAAAGCAGGGCAAAGGAACTAGCCGAAAAGGCTGAAAACGCAATTCGCACTGCTGCTGTCAAGTGGGCTCAGCAGGCGATAAACTTGGTTTCTGGATCAGATGAAGGGTTTTGGAAACAGCAGATTGTTGAGCAGATGCAAGGGTTTCCTCACGCATATTGGGCATCAGTTGACTGGCCATCGGATGTAAAGGCAGGTGGCCTGGAAAAGCTAAAAAATGCTTACAGCTTTTTTGTAGCAGAAAATTCTGAAGAAAACTTTTTTAAGCAACCATACTGGCAGACTCTAAAAAATGAGATCCAAATTGATGGCATTAAATTTTATGAGCCAAATCCAGGGGTTTTGTATCCATCTGTATACGAGCTTGTAGAACGCAATTTGGCAGCCGTTAAAACCCTTCGAACATTTGAACAATTACCTCAAATTGGATTTAGATGCACTATGTGCGGTGAGAGAGAATGGCTTACCGATGACAGCCGATTGCTTGAAAAATCGCCAGGGCAGAGAACGGACACTATTTGGGCAAAAAAATCAGGAAAGTTTGGTATAAAAAAAGGAGAACATCTTTGCGCAGTCTGTTCTTTGAAAAGACTTTGGCCGCGAATTTTTGTAGAAAAAATTGAAGAATTTATTGATGAAAAAATTGAGCGCTATATTGTAAGCACTCATAGCATGGCGCTCGCGACAAGTCTGGAAACTATTGTTTCTCTTGATAAAAAAAGCATTAAAGGCCTTGAAAATTCATGCAAGCAAGAAACAGCGCTTAAAGAATTAGCTGTTATGCTCGAAGGTTTCGATGAAACTGCAGTTTTGCCGAAAAAATTGTTCAAAAAAGCCTCTCAAACAGATCATCTTAGCCTTATAAGACGTTTGCCAGCTTATTTTGATTCGTTAAAAGGGGATGATGACAAGCAGGAAAAAGACTGCAAGCTTCAAAAGTTCGAGTCTCTTGTAAAAACAGCAATTGGTAAGCAACCAGAAGCCTATTATGCAATGATTATGATGGATGGCGATAATATGGGTGCATGGCTCGCCGGTAACGAAGAGAAGTATTGCCTGCCTTTCATTGATTCATGGCACCCTTCGATAAAAAAAGGAGTTGAAGCTCAAAATATCACAACCAATGGCATTAAGAACTATATTAATGCACTGCGCTCTGTTTCACCCGCTAGACATGCCTCAATTTCACAGGCGCTCAATACATTTGCTAGCGTAGTTGCGCCACACATAATTGAAGAACAGGTAAATGGGAAATTAATTTATTCTGGGGGTGACGATGTTCTTGCAATGGTTTCTGCCGGAGATCTTCTCCAGGCAATGATGTCGCTTCGACTTGCTTATAGCGGTATTGGCGGTAAAGTTGGTGAAACCCTTCTTATGAAAAAAGGTTTTATTCAGCTCAGAAACAAACTTATGCAGGCCATGGGAAAGGCGGCTACAGCTTCTATCGGTGCTGTAATCGTCCATCATCAGACACCACTGGCATTTGCACTGAAATCTCTCAGGGAAGCCGAAAAAGAAGCTAAATCTGCCGGGAGAAACTCATTTTGTATTCGCATTCTCAAGAGAGGCGGAGGCGAAGTTGGCTTCACAGATAGCTGGTGGAATGGTGCTTTGCCGGAGACTACGGCGAACGATGGCTTCAAAAATGATTCAACCATTGGTCTGATGAATGACCTTATCAAATTTGCCGCTTCTGAAAATTTTTCTCGCAGAGCATTCTACTCTATCGATACCTGGGCAAATCACATGTCGGATGGGGCGGATAAAAACAAAGAAATGATCATGGCTTTACTAAGCCATCAGTTCAGACAACACGGTGCACAGCCACAGTTAGCTGAAAAACTGGTTGAAGTAATCTGGAAAAAATCAGAAACGGCAGAAAATATCAGATTGAAAGATCCATTGAGGCAGCTTAAAGACATGTTATTTACTGCTGAATTTCTTGCCAGAGAAACGAGATTTTCAAAAAATGTCAGCAGTCGGGAGGCAAAATCATGATTAAATACAGCTTTATTAAGCCCTATGATATTTTTATGCCGCGCGGGAATTCCCATTTTGGTGTTACTGCTGGTGATTTTGGACAGCTCAGAATGCTGCCGATGCCTTCGCTCTTTGCAGGAGCCTTTCGCAGCATGTTAGCAGCTCAAAATTCACTAGACTTGGCCGAAATCGAAAATGGCCGAATCCCACGAAACCCAGAATTAGCAAGATCTCTTGGCTCGTTATCCGAGCCTGGATGTTTTAAAATTGTTTTTATTGCTTTGGCAAAAATGGTGAAAGACAAGGTGGCGATGTGTTTTTCAATGCCATCTGATCTTATCGTTCTATCTAGCGCAGACAAGAAGGAAATAGTAAAAATAACTCCCGAACCAATTCCTGATGGGATGAATTGTCATGCTCATTTGCCGTTGATGCCTGTTTTAAAGGCTACACCAAAAAAACCTGCTGGTGGCTACTGGTTGAATGAGTCTGGTTTTTACAATTATCTGGCTGGAAAAATGCCGGAAATAGCTGATCTGATGCATGAAGGAGAACTCTGGAAAAAAGAAATAAGAGTCGGAGTAACTCTTGATGGCTTAACCAGAAGCGCTGCAGAAGGAAGGCTCTATTCAGCAGAAACGATGTCTTTCTGTAGCGATATTGGCTTTGTTGCTGGGATAGAAG
>SABV01000079.1 GCA_009928855.1 Erysipelotrichia bacterium
GCTTTTGTAATTAAAAGAGTTTTACAGGCCGCCGAGCGTTTCAAAAATCCTGTGATTGGCGTTCTGGGGCTTTCTTATAAGCAGGATATTGATGATCTGCGCGAATCCCCTGCGGTCGAAATTGCTCATGAACTCAAAAAGTCTGGTGTTGGCAAAATCATGGTCTGTGAACCGTTTTGTCGTCAGCACCGTGAATTTGAGCTCAGTGAGCTTGATGCTGTAATCAAAGAGGCTGACATTATTGTTCTGCTGGTCGCTCACCGGCAGTTTAAAAATATTGACCCTGAGCTTCTTAAGCCCAAAATAGTCATAGATACATGTGGAATCTGGTGAAATTATGAAAATATTGTTTATAGATCCCCCTTTCAAAAGCTTTGCCGGTATTTTTAGTCTTTATTTTCCTCTGGGCCTGGCTTACCTGGCCGGTGCCGTTAAAAAAGCGGGTTTTGAATGCAGCATTCTCGATATGGATGCCGCTCTTCCCAAAGAGGGAACCCTGAATTTTTCGCGGGAGTATGAACAATATACAAATTACGTTACGGCGTTGAATGATGATAAACACCCGACCTGGCAGCTTTTATGCCGCCTTGTTAAAGAACATCGCCCTGATGTTATCGGCATTACGGCTCTGACGACAAAATTCGGTTCGGTAATTCAAACAGCCAGATTCTGCCGCAAAGCCTTGCCGGATGTTCCTATAATTATTGGCGGAGCGCAGGCTTCGACAATGCCAGAGCTCGCCGCAAGTATTCCTGAGGTTGATTACGTGCTGCGTGGCGAAAGCGACGAAGCAATGCCTGAGCTGCTGCAGACAATAAGCAGCCGGGGTGATTTCAGCAAAGTTGCCGGTTTGACCTGGAAAAGCAACGGGAAGATAATTCATAACCCTGACCGGGCGTTCGTGCAGAATCTTGATAGTATAGCTTTTCCAGACAGGCAGGCGCTTCTGAACCAGGATCATTATTCAACAGAAGATATGGGAATAATGCTTACTTCGCGTGGTTGCCCGTTCAGGTGCAGCTATTGCTTCCATATGTGGGAAAGAAAAGTCAGGTATCGCAGCATTGATTCGATAATTGAAGAAATCATGCAGATTAACCGCGAATTCAATACCACTCAGTTTTCGATTAAGGATGATTCTTTTACTGTTAAGAAAAGCCACGTTTTAAAGCTTTGCGAAGCCTTTCAGAAGCTGCCATTCAAAATCACCTTTAATTGCACAACCAGGGTTGATCTGGTCGATGATGAGCTGATGAAAGCAATGAAAGCGGCGGGGCTTTCTCAATTGAGTATTGGCATTGAATCAGGTTCAGCGCGAATTCTTAAAGAAACAGACAAAGATATTACGCACGAACAGATTCTCGAAGCTGCCTCTCTTTTTAACCGCCATAAAATTTTTTGGACCGGTTACTTTATGATTGGTCTGCCCAGCGAAACAGAAGAAGACATTCTTAAAACAATCAGGTTTTTGCGCAAAGCCAAGCCATGCTACGGCGGTCTTGGTGTCTACAACCCGTTTCCGCGCACCAAACTTTTTGATCAGGGCGTAGAGATGGGCTTGCTAGACCCGAATCCGCCACTTGAGCATTTTTTAAATACAAATCCTAAAGATTTGTTTTTTAAAGACCCGCACAAAAGAATGGCTAATATCGATCACCAGCGGTTTCAAGAACTTTCAGAACTCGCTTCTAATGAGTTTCATCAGTATAATTCGCGGCTTTTTAATCTTGCCCGCCGCGGTTTCGCCCGTCAGAAAGCCTATATGAACAACCCTTCGATGTTCTGGCTCGATTTGAGCAAGGCAGTAGACTTTCTGGGTATCAGCAAACTTTTTAAATGAGGAGTTTATCGGCTAGAACCTGACATGTTCGGGGTTTCCGGTAAGAAAATTTGTCTGAATGTATCTTTTAACAGCTGGAAAATGGCAACCGGGTTTCTGCGATTATGAAAGATATCTCGATGATCACCTTAAAATAAAGGTTTGCGACTGGTATCTTCTCGGAAAAGTAGACAAACAATACATCTCTTACCCCATGGACTGGCGGATTCTCTGGAATTACCTTCTGGATGTTGGTTTTCGCGCAGTGTGCCTCAAGCTTATATCAAGATTGCGCGAAAAAAATCGCAATGACAAATATTATGCGGTCGGTACCGGTGTAGTAGAAGAAAGCTTTGCTGACAGCCGCTATAAAGCCGGTGATCATGTGGTGTTTTTTGCTCCTAACCACCCTGAGTGTGCCAGTTGTGTTGTTGTGTCTGAATCGATGGTTTGCGGGTCGGCAAGCCCCGTTGCTGCTGAACCCGGAGTGCGTTTTTTCAAAACCAATAATTTTACCGACCTCGAGCCCTTTAACAAATATGCTGGCTGGTCGTTTTTTTCTGGCGAAGTTGTTGACCGGCAATTGATAGAGGCGACACTGTTGTCTGTCGATGGGCAGATCTCGGCGACGCGTGGGGTGGCAAAGCCAAAAACTCTCGCCATCACTGCTGAGAGAAGGGGCCACGATAAGAATATTCCCAACACTGCTTCTCTTAAAGCAGCACTGTTCGGGCTCGGAAATTATGCAAAAGTTTTTATTATTCCGAATCTTGATAAACGCATCAGTCTTTGCGCCGTTCACGAAATTGATCCGTCGCAAATTGGTCTTAAAAGCTGGGGTGATGGTTATGTGTCGACATCGCCGTTTCCTGCGGTTTCTCAAAACTTTGACATTTATTTTGCCGCCGGCTACCACCACACGCATGCTGCTGTTGCTGTGCATGCGTTAAAACAGGGTGCCTGTGCTGTAATCGAAAAACCACTTGCCACAACAGAAGAGCAGCTCGTAGAAATCACAGATCTTCTGAATCATGGTTCTGGGCGCCTGTTTGTCTGTTTTCACAAGCGCTATAGTCAGTTGAATGAATGGATACAGGAAGATTTTAGAGCTGAGCCAGGCAATGCGATCGACTACCATTGTATTGTTTACGAGATTGCATTGCCGCAAAGACACTGGTATAACTGGCGCACCTCTGGTAGCAGAATTGTCAGCAACGGTTGCCACTGGATAGACCATTTCATGTTTCTTAATGCTTATTCGCCGGCGGTAAAATATTCTGTTACTAAAGCCGGTCGTGGGCAAATTCTTATCTATATCGAGCTCGAAAACAGCGCCGTTTTTTCGATGTGCCTCACCGACGTGGGAAGCCCACGGGTTGGCGTGAGAGACTATATCGAGCTGCGCAAAGGCCAGACAACAATTTATATGACAGATTCTTCGCAATACGCCTCTGAGAATGCGAGAGGCTGGATTAGAAAAAAAAGTGTGAATAAAATAGATGCCTACAGGCGTATGTACGCAGTTATTTCAACGATGATTGCAGATGGAAAGCCCGGCGACAGCCTGGAGTCATTGCGTTCATCCCATCTTGTTACAAAACTGGACAAGCTATTAGCCTCGGGGAGACCTCTAAATGAAACAGATTCTGCAAAGTCTTAAAACAGGTCATATTGAACTGGCTGAGGTGCCGGTGCCCGGCGTAAAAGCCGGTGCTTTGCTCATTAAAACCAGCCGTTCGCTTATTTCTCTGGGAACCGAGCGTATGCTGTTGAATTTTGGCAAGGCAGGCTGGGTTGATAAGGCCCGTCAGCAGCCGGATAAGGTAAAGCAGGTCTTGCAAAAAGTTAAAACTGACGGGCTTATGCCAACTGTTAATGCGGTTTTTAACAAACTGGACCAGCCTCTTGCCCCTGGTTATTCGAATGCCGGAACAGTTTTGCAGGTTGGCGCCGGCGTTTCTGGTTTTAAAGTTGGCGATCGCGTGGTTTCTAACGGCAACCATGCTGAGGTTGTGTGTGTCGGGGCAAATTTGTGCGCCCGAATACCTGATACCGTCGATGATACGGCGGCGAGCTTCACTGTTGTTTCTTCGATCGCTCTGGAAGGTGTACGGCTGATAAATCCTACGCTGGGCGAAAGTGTTGCGGTAATAGGACTGGGGTTGATAGGACTTTTGACATGCCAGATTCTTCAGGCAAATGGTTGTCGTGTTATCGGGTTTGATTTTGGCGCAGATAAAGTGGCGCTTGCCCGCGAATACGGGGTGTCTGCCTATGATATTTCAAAAGGAGATTGCCCGGTTGCTCTGGCCATGAATTTTTCGCGCGGGCATGGCGTCGATGCCGTTATAATAACCGCTGCTACTACGAGTAATGATCCAATTCAGCAGGCTCCTCAGATGTGCCGAAAACGCGGTCGTGTAGTGCTGGTCGGAGTTGTCGGGCTTAATGTTTCGCGCGACGATTTTTATAAAAAGGAAATTACTTTTCAAGTTTCGTGTTCTTATGGGCCCGGGCGTTACGAAAAAGAATACGAAGAGCAGGGCCTTGATTACCCGATTGGTTTCGTGCGCTGGACAGAACAACGCAATTTTGAGGCAGTTCTTGATCTTATGGCCGCCGGAAAACTGCGAACACAGGAACTGGTAAGCCATGAGATAAATTTTTCTGAAGCCCAGGAAGCTTATAGGCTTGTTTCAGAGGGCAAAAATATTCTAGGGCTGGTTTTAGCCTACGATGGACAAGTTGATCTGAAAATGCAATCGGTTGCTCTGCATGAGTTGCCTCATATAGATCATGCAGCTGGTGAGAAAGCGGTTGTTGGTTTTATCGGGGCCGGCAACTATGCCGGGGGTATGTTGATACCGGCGTTCGCAAAGACCGGCGCAATTCTTAAAACCATAGCCAGTTCAGGCGGTGTTTCTGGTACTCACGTTGGCAGTAAACATGGGTTTGCCATAAGTACTACCGACACTGAACGAGTGTTTAAAGATCCCGAGATCAATACGGTCATTATCACCACGCGCCATGGTTCTCATGCCCGTCTTGTAATCGAAGCCATAAACAGCGGTAAAAACGTGTTTGTCGAAAAACCTCTGTGTTTAAGCTATAGCGAACTTGAAGAGATTAAAAGTGCCTATTATAAAGCTGCTCAGACAAAGCCTGTGCGTCTAATGGTTGGTTTTAACCGCAGATTCTCGCCGTTGACGCAACTTGGCAAACAAAGTCTTGCCGGTGGGAACGCTCCATGCAGTATTATTATTACCGTTAATGCCGGGCAGATTCCGGCAGATCACTGGGCTCATGACTTTAAGAGCGGTGGCGGCCGAATCATTGGTGAAGGTTGCCATTTTATTGATCTGGTAAGATATCTGACAGGTCAGCAGATAACTTCGGTGCAGGCAGCCGCTATGACTGATCCGCTTGCGCAGGGGCATTTCCCTGATACCGTCACGATAACTCTGACCTGCAAAGATGGCTCTATCGGCACCATTCATTATTTTGCCAACGGCAGCAAGGATTTTGCCAAGGAACGCATTGAAGTGTTCTCTGGTGGTCGTATAATGCAGCTCGACAATTTCAAGAGCCTGAATTATTTTGGGTGGCCCGGCGCTAAAAACCACTCTTTGTGGGCTCAGGATAAAGGCCAGGAGGCTTGTGTGGCTGCATTTGTTGATTCAATAGAAAAGGGGCTTGAGTGCCCTATTGCTTTTGCTGAGATTGCTGAGGTGTCGAGAATAACTTTGCAGGCAGGCGGATTGCCTGATTGAACCTGCTCAGAATATATCATACGCTGATAAATTTGCTGCCGGTGCAGGTTTATGGCCGGTTGCTTTTTTTTCTTAAAAGAAAACTGCTGCCGGTCGGCAACCCTGGCCGTTTATGCAAGCTTGCGGCTGAGCTCAAGACGCAACTGCCATTAGACAGAAACGCCACTTTTTCGTTATGTTTTTTAAACCGTGCCTGCAGTTTCGGCTATGACAAGGTGCTGTGGCAGTCAGGGCAGTATTATGAAAAGCCTGAGAAACTCTGGGTTTACCAGCTCAATTATTTTGACTGGCTTTTTGATGGCCAGACTGATTGTTATTCACTGCAAAACCTTTATCTGATTCTTGACTGGATAGAAAAAAATTCTTCGAGTCGTGCCGAATCGTGGGAGCCTTTTCCATTGTCGCGGCGCATTACCGCCTGGGTTCGCTGGTGCCGGGAGCACCCTGCCTTGCCGTCGCAGGCTGGTGACTGTATAAAAGATTCTATTCTCTGCCAGTGTGACCGACTGTGGTTTGATCTTGAATATCACAACCAGGCTAACCATCTGTTTGAAAATTTGCAGGCGTTGTTTGTCGCTACGGTTTTTTTGGCTTCTCGCGCTGCTAATCTGACCCCATTATTGCTGCGACGTCTTGAATTTTGTGCTTTAGAGTTACTAAAACAGATTGAATTGCAGTTCTTCGCTGATGGTGGTCATTTTGAGCGAAGCCCGATGTATCATCGCGAGATGCTAGAGTCTGTAGAATCTGTCAAGTCAGCCTGTGAGCAGCTTTTACAAAGCCGCTGCTCTGATAAGATACTTGAAGAGCGTATAACTCAGCTTAAAACGCTTTGTGAAGAAAGAGTTCCAAAAATGCGCACCTGGCTGGCCCTGCTGACGCATCCTGATGGCATGATTGCCCAGTTCAATGACTCTGCGCAGCTGCCCGGGATCTTGTATGAAGGCTTTAATTCCGGGATGCTGCTGGAAGACTCGGGTTTTTTTGTGCGCCACGCCTCCGACAGCTATTTTGCCATGAGCTGTGGCAATCCTTCGCCGGTATTTCAGCCCGGACATACTCATTGTGACATTCTTTCATACGAGTTTTCGCTGGGCGGCCGTCGGTGCGTGGTTGATACGGGTTGCGGTTCTTATCAGAACCCGCAGATTCGCGGCGAATGTCGTCAGACTTCGGCGCACAATCTGCCGATGATAGAAGCGGCCGAGCAATCAGACATCTGGGGAAGTTTCAGAATGGGCAGGCGGGCTTATTTGCTCAGACGTGCCTATGATGCTGATAAAGGCTTGTTAGAAGTCGAATTCACTGATCAGTATGGCCAGCAGTTTCGCCGGGAGGTAATTTTTGCGCCTGGTATGATAAAAGTCAGAGATCGTATGTCGCATCGGCGTGTTACTGGTAACTTTGTTTCGCTATTGCACCTCTCTCCGGATGTTCTTATCCAGCCTGGCAATGAAGCTGGCTGCAGTAATTTTATTCTTGGTGCTTATAAATTCGCTATCAGCACGGCGGCACGCTTGAGAATCGGAAGTTATGTGTGGTACCCTTCTTTCGGTCAGCCTGTTAATGCTGAAAAAATAATATTGAGTAATAATCAGAGCGAGGCAATAGACTATGTCATCACCTGGAAAACGTCTCAGAGTTCTTCTGGTAACCCAGTTTTATTACCCTGACGTTACTGCCTGTGCTTTTCGCATGCAGGAAACCGCTAAGCTTCTTGCCGATTATGGCTGTGATGTGCATGTGATCGCGGGAGAACCCCATAAGGGGCAGGTTGAAGGCTTGTCTGGAGACGATGAGCGCATAAAGATCAGCCGGGTTAAACTTGTAAAATATGAAGGCAAGGGTAAATGGAACTACATTGCCCATTATCTGTCGTTTATGTTTGGTGCTGTCAAGGCCTGTCGTCGGCATACCGGGCAATTTGACATAATATGGGCTTCGAGCCCGCCACTGTTTACGGGTCTTGCCGGTCTGGCCATTTCGTGGCTCAAAAAAGCTCATTTTTGCCTTGATATTCGCGATATATGGCCAGAATCAGCTGTTGTAGCAGGCCAGATAAGAGAAGACAGCTTTCTGTTTAAAGCGGCCAAAGTTGTCGAATATGTGCTTTACAGGGCGGCAGCTGAAATAACCTGTGTTGCCCGGCCGATGGCGGAATATATCGAAAAGGCTTCTGGCGGGCGTAAGCCTCTGATAGTTTATAATGCCATTCCTGAGAGAATGACTACTGCAGTTGCTTTGCCTGTAGATCCACATCCTTCGCCGCTGTCGATACTCTATATCGGTAATATGGGCTATTGCCAGAATCTGAGCCTTGTTATCGAGGCTGCTGAGCTGCTTAAAAAAAGCAATGTGACTGATATCAGGTTCGTGCTGGTCGGCAATGGTATCGAAAAATTGATGCTCGAAGCAGCGATAGGGGCAAAGGGCCTTGATAATGTCGAGATTCACGGGCTTGTTTCAAAAGACAGGGCGATCGAAATGATACGTCAGGCTCACGCCTTGATGTTGCATCTAAAAGATGATGGCACCATGGATAAGACTATTCCATCGAAGGTTTTTGATTATATGGTGGGTGGGCGCCCTATTCTTTATGGTTTAAAGGGTGAGGCATGCGACATTTTGTCTTCAAATAGCGGAAATTTATATTATAACCCCGCTGACCCATCGCAGCTGGCTGCCCAGGCTGTTTTTTTGCGTGACAATTACCAGCGAACTGCAACGGCAGCCGCTGCCAATCTTGCCGCCGTTAAACGGGAGTTTCTGCGAGAACGAATGGCAGAACGCCTGTATGAAGCTTTTAAGGAACTGTGTAAAACTGCTTAATCTTTTTTTTGCTTTTCTGGGCAACAGAATTGGCCCTTCAGGCTTATTGTTTTATTGATCCTCAAATAGTTTGAGTTTTATCTAAAGGCATGCCAAAAAATGAAAGAAGGAGTTGAGTTGCCGAAATTTCATTCTCCGTCTGCTAGTTTTTCGTTATGCGGGAATCAGAGTTCGGGCATTTTCGACAGCCAGAGCTGTTAAAGGGAAAATTTGTGTTGGCACGAAATTTGCTTTGATGTTTGCGTGTCGAGAGTCAATAACGAATCAATTCGATGGAGGATATATGAAAAAATTAATTTCGATGATATGCCTGATTTGTGCTCTGATGGGTGGCAGCGTGGCTTGGTCTGCTCCGGATACGACAGAACGTTATCTCGCCGAATTGCAGGGTTCGGTTGAGCGGATCAACCTCAAGATGGTAAAGAAAGCTTCGACGACTGTTTCTTTCGATGAGCGCACGTTTCGCCTTTCTGCCACAATCTTGGCCGATCTGAAGTCGCCTTTTGATTTTAACCGCCCCGCCAAAGTAAATCTGGTTGTCTCTGAAACCAATAAGAAGTCGCTGCCTGAAGGTTCCAGCCTTGACTACCTGTGGCTTGTGGGCAGCAAAAACGTCTGGTTCCGCGATCTGCGCCAGGTTCCAGAACGCACCGAGACCCATCGCTGGTATACCTTTGAAAAATCGATCGAAGATGCTCCGCTGTCTTTTGGTCAGGCTAAGGGTGCCCAGTGGACTCAGGCGATTGTCGGTATCCGGACTGCCTCTGGAAAGTTGCTCTTCATTCGTGCCAATCTGTTGCAGTGGGCAAACTTCTGAGATCACCTCACCCTGCTTTGCAGTAGGGTCTCGATCCGGCAAGAAGTAATTTATCACCAGACCGGGTCCGCCGCCAGGCGGGCCCGGTTTTTTCTTAGTGCGCCCGGCTAATCATTGCTCATTTGTCAGTGCCTGTTTTTGTTTTTTGCCAAGAGCTTTGAAAATCTTTTTTGTCTCGCAAAAAGAGGCTGAAGACGACAGGCACCAGAAACATCGAAATGACCGCTGAAGACAGAATTCCTCCCGCTGAAGCGATGCCTATGTCGGTGCGCAGTTCAGAGCCGATACCGCCGCCAAAGGCCATGGGCAGCATGCCAAGAACTGCGGCCAGCGTGATCATCATTACCGGGCGTAAACTTGTTCCACAGGCCTGAACCAGCGCCTGTTTTTTTGCCATCGACCCTGCCGTGATCAGGTTATTGTATTCTTCAAGCATCAGAATCGCGTTGTTAACAACGATACCAATCAGCATTACGCCGCCCATGATAACGAAAATCGAAATGGAATAACCCGTAAGATACAGCGCCCAGAGCATGCCGATCAGCATTGGGGGCACCGCCAGCAGAATAATCGCGGGCATCATGAATGATTCCATTATCGCCGCAAGAGTCAGTAATACCAGTATTACGGCGATTCCGGCGGCTTCGGCAAGGTTCATTTGCGCGTCATGCATCATTTCAACCTGGCCCCTGGCATTAAATTCGTAGCCGACCGGCATTGCTTTTTTGGCAAATTCGCTTATGTAATTCATGGCTTTGCCCATCGGCAGACTTGACGCCAGATAAGATTCGAATTTGGAAATACGCTGCTTATCTTTGCGGATAATCTGAATTGGTGCGATAACCTGATCGAGCTGGCCAAAATTGGTTAAAGAGATCTGCTTGCCATCTCTGCCGGCAAAGCTGAATTCTTTAACCTGCTCTGATCCATCATTTTCGGCAAACTTGACCACAATGTCATAGTTACGATCGCCTTTTTTGAAGGTTGCTGCCTTTAAGCCTTCAACATTGCCTCTAAGTGCCGTGCCCAGATTTACCGCAGCCATCTGCGATTCGCTTAGAACATTACGTTTTGGAGTGACTTTTATTTTCTTTTTACCGCTGCGCACTGTGGTATCTATAGAAGTAAATCCGGCGATGTCTTCGGCTTTGCTTTTTACGGTGGTAGCGATTTGATCAAGGGTGTTGAGGTTTTCGCCGCTGAATTCAACCTGCAGCGGGGCATCACTGCCACCCGCCGGGCTTGGAATACTGATAGTAACAATTGCATCAGTAAAAGTGCTGAAACTTTTTCGCGTTTTTTCAAGAAATTCATCAATCGAAATACTGCGTTTGTCCTTGTCGGCTATTCTGAGCTTGACCTCTGCGAGATAAACACCTTCTGAAGAGCGTCCAAAGCCACCATCTACTTTGCCAATGCCGCTGAGAACAGAGCTGACGTTGGGCAGGTTTTGGGCAATCTTTACTGCTTCAAGAGTGCGCAATCGCGTTTGCTCAAGGCCGTAACTGGTCGGAAATTCAAGCTTGACGCTGACATTGCCCATGTCGGCTGTAGGCATAAAACCACCACCGATAAGCGGAGCCAGCGACAGTGCCTGCGCCATCAGCAGAACAAATGCCATGATAAAGAGGGCGCTGATGCCCGTGCTGTTCTGCGCCATGGTTATTAGATCCATATACTGCTTCGTTACCCAGTTAAGGCCCTTGTTGAAGGCTGTTTCAAGCTTTTTCAACGGCCCCGACTCGTTATTATCCTTTTTTAACAGAAGCGAACTGAGTAACGGGATGATGGTAAAAGAAAGAAACAGCGAGACTGCTGTCATAATTAACATTGTGGTGGCAAGAGGTTTGAGAAACATGCCAACCATGCTGCCCATATTGGCGATAGGAAAAAGCACGACGATGTTAGTGCCACTGCTGGCTAGAACCGGTATTGTTGAAGCGCTGGTGCCCTCTATTGCCGCTTTTTTTGCATCGCCGGTCTCGGCGAATCTTTTCATTATGGCTTCTAATACGACCAGTGAGTTGGTTACCAGAATACCAACCGAAAGGCCTATCGAAATCAGGGTTGACAGGTTAAGTGTGTAGTTCAGATACTGCATAAAAAAGAAGCCAATGATGATGTTCAGAGGCATGGTTATGCCCGCAATCAGCAGAATCTTAAAGTTGTAAAGAAATAGAAAGAGAATAAGGGCAGTTAGCAGAATCCCTTGAAAAATATTTTCCCAGGCGCTGCTGGCGTTTGCCTGAATAAATCTGGCATCATCGGAGACCCAGTTCAGTTTCCAGCCGGCCGGCAAAGTCGAGGAAATTCTGGCGATGGAATTCTGTAAATTCTCTACGGTGGTAACGGCATTTGCATCGCTACGCTTAACAATTTTGATTGCTATACATGGCTCATTTTCAAAAAAAGCGATCTGTCTGAGGTCGGCAGTCGCCATTTTTATTTCGGCTATGTCTTTGAGAAAAATGATTCTCCCGTCACTTTTGTTGCTTATTTCAAGCTCTTTGAGGCTATCGATATGTGAAACATCGCCGCTGAATTCAACGCTGATTTCGGTGCCAAGCTCTTTAATTCGCCCAACCGGAATTGTTTTGATTGCTGAGTTGACTGTGTAGACCACGTCGAGGGTTGACAGGCCTCGGGCGGCAAGCTTTTCCCGGTCAATCAGAATCTGAACTTCACGCTTTGCGCCACCGATCAATTCTGCATCAGCAACACCATCAACGACTGTAAGCTTATCTCTTAGATAGTTGTCGGCATAGTCATAGAGTTCGTCTATTGTGGCCGGCCCGGTAAGCGCCATATTGGCCACGGGCTTTGAGTTGATGTCGAACTTCAAGACCTTTGGGTCTTCAACGTCTTCTGGCATATCGGCCCTGGCCAGATCAAGTTTTTCGCGCACGTCTGTAGCTGCGACATCGACGTTAGTGCCGAGATTGAATTCAAGAAGAGTCTGGCAGGCGTTTTCCATGCAGGTTGAGCTTATGTGCTTAAGCCCTTCAAGAGTCATCATGCGGTCTTCAATTCTTTTGGCTATATCGGTCTCGATCTGCTCGGGGCTTGCGCCTGGAAATACGGTGACCACCGTGATATACGGAATATCGACTTTGGGCATTAACTCAAGGCCCATCTTGAAAAAAGAGTAGATACCCAGGAGGGTGAGCCCTATCAGCAGGGCAGACATTGCAACGGGGCGTTTAACTGATGCTGTGGCTAAAAACATTGTCTGCTCCTATTCGATTACTGTTACCGGTAAGTTGTCTTTGAGCATGAATTGACCCTCGGTAATGACTTTGGTGCCGATAGCCAGTGCCGGCTCTTTTATTTCGGTGAAGCCCTCAAACTCTTCGCCTTTTTTTGCGCTTAACTTGCGGGCTATGCCGTTTTCGCAGATAAAAATGGCGCATTCATCACTGTTTTCGACTAAAGCTCTGGTCGGTACGGTTATGGCAGACTGCTCGTTGAGCAAAAGCTTCATTTGTAGTGATTGCCCGGGTTTGAGGTTGTGGGTGCCTGCTTCAACCAGACACTTGATTTCGAAAATGTGCATTTTTGTATCGATGACGGGGCTCACATAGGTTACTTTCAGCTTCGGAGCCAGGACCTCGCCGTATAGGGCCAATTCAGCTTCGGTTTTATTCTGAATAATGCTTGAGCTGTATTCAGCCGGAATAAAAGCGCTGATCTGTAATTTTTCGGTGTTATCGATTTTGAATGCCGGCTTGCCTGGTTGCCCCATTTCTCCGATTTCGATGTGTTTTTCGCTGATGTAACCGTCTATGGGGGCAACTACAATTGAGTCTGCCAGATCTTTTTCGGCCATTTGCAGGTTGATAACTGCCTGTTTTGCCTCTGCCTGCCCAAGTTCGAGTATTGCCTTCTTGTGTTCGACTTCAGCGACTGCCGAAAAGTAGTCGGCTTCGTGGTTGTCAAAATTTTCTTGAGTGATAGCCTGTTTTTCGAGCAGAGATTTGTAACGCGCATAACTCTTCGATTTTTTGTCCAGATCTATCTGGGCTTTGCGCAGCAAGGCTTTGCGCTCTTTTTCAACAGCCAGAACAATCGAAATATTCTGGCGTGCATTATCTACTTTTTGTTGCAACTTGAGGTTATCGATTTCGAATAGGCGGGTTTTGCCTTTTTCTACACGACTGCCTTCGTCAACAAACAGATTTTCGACCACTCCTGAAATTTTAGGGGCAACAAAGGCGCTCTGATAAGACTCTACCTTACCATACACATTTATGGTCTTAAGAAACTGTCTTCTGGTTACCGGCGATAATTTAACCGGAACCCTGGTTTGCGAAGATAGATTTTGCTGTGCATCTTCTCTGTTTTTCTCAAGTCCTGCATTGGCTGTGTGTGTCTGCACAAACAGAATGAGTCCGAGAAGGCAGATAAAGGCCAGAAGAGCTATCCATGTTGATTTTTTTGATTGTGAGTGCATCTTTTGCCGTCCTTGAAGCGATTTAGACTGAAGTTGAATTTGTTGTAGATGACCAATTAACCGATCAG
>SABV01000080.1 GCA_009928855.1 Erysipelotrichia bacterium
ATACTTTTTTATCCTGCTCGGCGAGCTGTTCAAAAGCATCTTCAGGATCAGTAATTTTTTTTGAGAACCAACCCATTTCTTGCCTCTTTAAGGTTAATTATTGAAGACCGTTTTTATTTTCTTAAAGGGTCGCCATATATCGGGATAGAGTATAACTTAAATTTGGATTGTACACATCAAAAAATTGATTTTTGAAAGTTTATTTACAACTTGTCTTAACTTTGATATATTCATGCAAATCAAGACAAACAAGCGAGGGACTTATAAAGTGTGGTTTATTAAAAAGATATTCTGGATGGTGGCTCTTCCCTTCATGGCTTTAACCGGCGTTCTTATGTTTGCTTTTCCTGAAGAAATGAAGGAATTCAAAAAAGATCTCGTGGATATGATGGAAAATTCATGGCTGCGCTGGGCGGGATTTGCTATGTTTGTCGGCGCAATGGTGCATGTTGCCAGGATTTTCGATGGCAAACACACTATCGTAAGACTCACCGACCCGAACGATTGATTATTCCCAGGCGGTAACTTCGACTCTGAACGATTTCGCGCCGGCAGGCGGGTTTTTAAAAGGAATTTCGAAGAGAGAGCTTTCGTTAGGAAGCAGGCTTTTATCTATGTTTCTCAGATAGCCTGTTTCGTTTCGGAGCTCTTTTTTGTTTTCATCGAGCATTCTCGCAGTCAGTTGAATTTTTTGCCGGGCCTCATTTGATAAATTCTGTAAAGATCCAACCACGTATATGGTGCCAAGTTCGATATAGCTGTCGACGCGGTTTATGGCAAAAGTTGGCTGTATATCTCTTTCTACTACGGGGTTCGTTTTTTCCCGGCGCTTCTTTTCAACATAATCCGAAATTACGGCATCGTCATAGAGCCCCCAGAACTGCGGGTTCATCGGTTCGAGCCTTAGGGCAGTTTTAAAGGCCTCTTTAGCTTCTGTAAAACGCTCTTCTCCGATGAGCTTTTTGCCCGTTTCTATAAAGGGCAGGGCAGGGGAGGTTTTTGCCGTATCTGACTTCTGCTCAGGCGATTCTGAGGGGGCAAAGATTTTTTTCCCGGGGTTTTGTGGAAGCTGCTGCGCGGTGCATGGTGATGCGATGAATATTGCGTATGCAAAGCATCCTGCGAGCGTCAGCCCGGGCAACAATTTTTTTTCTCTTTTTCTGAAAGTCATGTTAAAGCCTCTTTTTTTGGCAATTGCCCGTCTGGCTCTCAATTTCGGGCTGGTTTTACGCTGATTAGCGGTTATTTTTTGGGGTCAGCTTGCTATTTTTCTTGAGAAGGCTTCCAGGATCAGCGTATAAAAATTTTCGAAGCCGAGAAGAATCATGCCCTCGTGAAGCATGCTATAGGCAGCAAGACCGGCTTCGTTTTCGCTTTCGGTAAGCATTCCCAATAGAGTGTCGCGATCAACGGTCATGCTGGTTACTCTTGCGGGCAGTCCAGGGGGCAGAAGAGCCGTTACGGCTGTTTCTGTGGCTGTTTCGTCAAAATTTTCGCTGGTTTTGATAAAGAAAAAGTCGAGTGACAAGTCTTCGGCTGATGCGTCGATGGCGGGTGGTTCTTCGGGGGCGGGGGCGGCAAGAATTTTAAGATTGTCGGGTGTCAGAAGAATCGCGGTAGCCAGATTACTTGAACTTTCGGCGAGGGTTTTGCGTATTTTTTTTAACAGCAGACCGGCTTCAGGGTTCTCTCTGAGAAAGCGGTCTGTTATCTGTGCGGATCCGAGAGCCATGAGGGTTGCGGTCATCGGGTTATCGCTGTTTAGTGCGCAGAGTTTTGCTTTGCCCTGAGGAAGAATCTGGACTATTCCAGAATTGTGAAGCAGATGTATGCGGTTATATGCGGTGCCGTAGGGTAGCTTCAGTTTGCGCGAGATCTGATGAATTGAGAGAACGCCGTCTGGGGTTTCCATGAAGGCTCGGGTTATATCAATGTTGGTTTGCATGGGGAGGATTATATAACATTTTTTTTAAATTATCAATTTATTGAGAATACATAAAGAAAAAAATAAAACAAAATATTGACTCGCACTATTCTGAATGGTATAATCCAAAACCATTTCGCGAATGGTACATAAATTGCTTAAGTTTTCGGAGTAAAGCCGGCATTGATAACTTCAACTGCAAAAAAGATACTACGTTCCAGAAAACTGACTTTGAAAGCTTATTCTAACGTACTGATTACGGGTGTTCCAAACTTGGTTTGAGGATGCCCGTTTTTTTCTTTTGTTCAGCTGCGTGCACGGCTGAATATGTAACTAACTTAAGGAGCAAGGCAGAATTATGGTGACAAAGCAACAGCCTGTAGCCAAAAAGTATTTGATGGCGAGAGATCGGTTATTTGAAAACATCCCGAATCTGATCGACATCCAGCTGAAGTCTTTTGAATGGTTTCTGCAAGCCGGGCGAGAACCAGGCAAGAGAGACAAGCAGGGGCTGGAAGAAGTTTTTAGAGAAGTTTTTCCCATTCAGGACTACGTCGGAAACCTCTGCCTTGAATATAACGACTACAGTCTCGGGTTGCCAATGTGCAAAAACTGTCCTCAGGTCAAATTCAGAAAAAAATGTCTGTTTGACGACTGCAGTTTTGTTGAAAAAGAATGTGAAATAGCCTTCATTGGCGAAGTTCCTTTCAGAGTCAAGCACAGCCCTGACCAGTGCCGCAAACGCGACCTGACTTATTCTATTCCGCTCAACATCAGAGTTCAGCTGATTATGCAGCAGACCGGTGAAGTGAAAGAGCAGGAAATTTTCCTGGTGAACCTGCCCTGCATGACTGATCGTGGTACTTTTATCATCAATGGTGCCGAACGTGTTGTTGTCAGCCAGTTGCATCGTTCTCCCGGTGTTTATTACAGCTTTAACCGTGCCAAAAAGATGTATTCTGCCAAGATCGTTCCTTATCGCGGCGCCTGGATGGAATTCGAACTCGACCTCATGAAAGATGCTGTGTTCGTCCGTCTTGATCGCAAGAGAAAGATCCCGATAACGACTTTTTTGAGAACGCTTGGTTATTCTGATGACGAAAAAATTCTCGAACTTTTCGATAACAACGAAACTATAGCCAGCTCACTTAAGTTCGACAAACAGGCTGTAAGTGCCGCTGAAGGCCCTGATAAAGTGGGCAAGGCTGTTACCGATTCTCTTAAAACCATTTTTGGAAAACTTCGCCAGGGCGATCTTTTTGTTGAAGAAAACGCCAGAGGGCTCATTAAGAGCTTGTTTTTCGATTATAAGAAATATGACCTCGGCGATGTCGGCCGTTATAAGGTAGATAAGAAGCTTCGCCTTATCGATCGTCTTGCTGAACAGGTCGCTTTTAAAGACATTATTAATCCTGCGACCAAAGAACTCATGGTCGAGGGTTCTAAGCGCATTAAAAAGAGCGTTGCCGCACAGCTTGAAGCTATGCAGGTTCCGTCGTTTATTCGCATTGGTGAAGATAATCGCGGCTACCGCATTATGTATAACCCGGTTTGTTCTGAAGTTAAACTGTCTGACGTAGAGATTGGCATTGTAGATCTTCTTGGTCGTACTGCCTTTGAATCTATTACCGATCAGAAAAGCGGTGAAATCGTTGTTGAGCAGAATGGCGAAATTAATGAAGATGTTTTCAGCCGTATCAAAGAACTGGGTATTGAGTCTGTTAAGGTTAAAAAAGACCGCGTTCTCTGTGTTGAAGACATCGTTGGCGTCATCAGATATCTGATTGACCTTTCGAATGGCGTTGGCCGCCTCGACGATATCGATCATCTCTCTAACAGAAGAATTCGCAGATGTGGCGAGCTGCTTCAAAACCAGTTCCGTATTTCTCTGTCAAGAATGGAACGCGTTATCAAGGAAAGAATGACTATTCATGACCTTGACAGCTACACTCCTCAGTTGCTCATCAATACTCGCCCGGTTTCTGCCGTTGTTGACGAATTTTTCGGCAGTTCACAGCTCTCTCAGTTCATGGACCAGACAAACCCGCTGGCAGAGTTGACACATAAGAGAAGGCTTTCTGCACTCGGGCCTGGTGGCTTGAAGCGTGAACGCGCCGGCTTTGAAGTTCGCGACGTTCATCCGACACACGATGGCAGAATCTGCCCGATTGAAACCCCTGAAGGTCCAAATGCGGGTCTTATCGCCAGTCTTGCGGTTTACGCCAGAGTCGATGAATACGGCTTTCTGACAACCCCGCTGTGCCGTGTAGATCCTGATACCGGTCTCATTCACTATGAAGACATGGAATACAAAGATGCTTACGATGAAGATCGCTACAGGGTTGCTCAGCCTGACATCAGAATTACTGATGATGGCAGAATCGACCAGGAAAGCGTTCCCGCCAAGTATTTCAGCGATGACTATGAATTTGATTACCTGCCCAGAGCTGAAATTGAATACATGAAGTTTTCTCCGCTGCAAATGGTCAGCGTAGCTTCTGCCTTGATTCCATTCCTCGAACACGATGACGCCAACCGCGCTCTCATGGGCACCAACATGCAGCGCCAGGCTGTTCCGCTCATTCAGACCGAACCACCGCTCGTCGGCACCGGTCTCGAATCACGCGCCGCACACGATTCAGGCGCCGTGCTTCTTTCCAGAAGCTCAGGTACCGTTTCTTACGTAGACGCTGAATGTGTAAAAATCAAGCGCGCCAGCCGCCGTAAAGATGATGAAAAGATTTCTGTAAACGAGCAGTCATTCAGAAAATTCCAGGGTCGCAAAATCATGGATACGATCGTCGATGACCTTACCGGCGAAATTATTATTGAAGCTGGTCAGACTCTCGATATCACTTTCCTTACAAAGATCAAATCTATCTGTGAAGAAGTGCGACTGCAGCAGGAATCAATAGATACTTACCGCATGCAGAAATTCATGCGTTCAAACCAGGGCACCTGCATCAACCAGAAACCGATCGTGAAGATTGGTGACAAGGTTAAACCCGGAACAGTTCTTGCCGACGGTCCCGCGACGTCTTATGGCGACCTGGCTCTTGGTAGAAACGTTCTTGTTGCATTCATGCCCTGGGAAGGCTACAACTTCGAAGATGCCATCATTCTTTCTGACCGCCTGGTAAAAGATGATGTCTTCACTTCGATTCATATCGAAGAATACGAAATTGATGCCCGCGATACCAAACTCGGACCTGAAGAAATTACTCGCGATATTCCTAACGTCGGCGAAGAAGCGCTGCGTAACCTCGACGAAAACGGTATTATCAGAATTGGCGCTGAAGTTGAATCTGGCGACATTCTGGTTGGTAAGGTTACACCTAAGGGCGAAACCGAACTCACCGCAGAAGACAAGCTTCTTAGAGCCATCTTTGGCGAAAAAGCCCGCGAAGTCAGAAATACATCTCTGGCTGTTCCGCACGGCGAAAAAGGTAAAGTCGTCGATGTAATGGTTTTTTCACGCGATAACGGCGACGAACTGCAATACGGCGTTAACAAACTGGTTCGTGTTTTTGTCGCTCAGAAACGTAAGATCACCGTCGGCGACAAAATGGCCGGTCGACACGGTAACAAGGGTGTTATTTCCAGAATCGTTCCTGTCGAAGACATGCCGTATCTGGCCGATGGTCGCTCAATCGACATCATTCTGAACCCGCTGGGCGTTCCGTCTCGTATGAACGTCGGACAGGTTCTTGAAACTCACCTTGGCTGGGCAGCTGAACGCCAGGGTCGTCGTTATTCAACATCAGTATTCAACAAGGGCCGTATGATCAACGGTCGCGAAATAAAGAACGAAGAATTCGTAATGGAACAGCTTCAGGAATCTTATGATAAAGATCCTCTGAAACTGGTTGACGTCGAGGGTAAGGCGACTTTGTTCGACGGTAGAAGTGGTGAACCTTTCCATAAGAAGATTATGGTTGGTATCATTTACATTTTGAAGCTGGCTCACCTGGTAGATGACAAGATGCATGCCCGCTCAACAGGCCCATACAGTCTCGTTACTCAGCAGCCTCTTGGTGGTAAGGCACAATTCGGCGGTCAGCGCTTCGGAGAAATGGAAGTCTGGGCGCTCGAAGCTTATGGTGCGGCACATGTTCTTCAAGAAATTCTGACAGTTAAGTCGGATGACGTTGAAGGTCGCGTGCAGGTTTATGAAACCATTATCAAGGGCAAAACTATCATGAAGCCCGGTATTCCTGAATCATTCAAAGTTGTCGTTTCTGAACTTCAGAGTCTTGGTCTGCAGGTTGACCTGAAGAAAGATGCTAAAGAAGTGCAGATAGATGAAGCTGGCGAAAAGATAATGGTTGCCGAAGGCGAAGAAGACTGGATGGAAGAAGCATCTGAAGAGGGCGAAGACGATCTTCTCACCGCTGATATCTCTGGCGAAGAGATGGATGACGATGATGATGACCAGGAAGAAGAAACCGATGATGAAGAATAAGATCGATTCCGGTACATGCTGCATAAGGAAGGAGACATTTTAAAATGTTAGATATGGACAAATTTGATGCGATGCAGATAAGCATTGCTTCTCCCGAAAAGATAAGGTCCTGGTCATACGGTGAAGTAAAGAAGCCCGAGACAATTAACTACCGAACGCACAAACCGGAACGCGACGGCCTTTTCTGCGAAAGAATTTTTGGTCCCCAAAAAGACTGGGAATGTTTTTGCGGTAAATACAAGAGCATTCGTTACCGCGGCATCATTTGTGAACGCTGTAATGTCGAAATAACCAAGTCGGCTGTGCGCCGCGAACGCATGGGACATATCCAGCTCGTGACGCCAGTTGGTCATATCTGGTATTCAAAAGGCAGCCCGAACTACATCGCTCTGCTGCTTGATATTTCTGCCAGAGATCTCGAAAAAGTACTTTATTTCCAGAGTTATATCGTTATCGACCCGGGCAATCTGCCCCTCTCCAAAAAACAGTTGCTTCCCGAAGAAGGAACAGCGGGTGAGATGGGTTATCGCGAATTGCGCGAAAAATATGGCGATATGTTCACTGCCAAGATGGGCGCAGAAGCCATCAGAGAACTGCTTGCCGAAATAGACCTGCACAAGCTCGAAAAAGAGCTCGCTGAGCAGCTTAAAACCTCCACCGGAACCAAAAGAACTCATCTGCTCAAACGCATGGAACTGGTCAAAATGTTTGCCCGTTCTGTAAGCCGCCCTGAATGGATGATTCTTGACGTAATACCTGTTATTCCGCCCGATTTGCGCCCGATGGTGCAGCTCGACGGTGGTCGTTTCGCAACCTCCGATCTGAATGATCTTTATCGCCGCGTTATCAACCGCAACAACCGTCTGAAGAGACTTATCAAGCTTCAGGCTCCGGATATCATTATCAAGAATGAAAAACGCATGCTTCAAGAAGCTGTTAACGCTCTTATCGATAACGGTCGCCGCGGCAAACTGGTAACTGGTCCGAATAATCGCCCGCTCAAATCTCTTACCGACATGCTCAAGGGTAAACAGGGGCGTTTCAGACAGAATCTGCTCGGTAAACGCGTTGACTATTCAGGCCGTTCTGTTATCGTAGTTGGCCCGACCCTCAAGCTTCATCAGGCCGGTCTGCCAAAGAAAATGGCTCTCGAACTCTTCAAGCCTTTTGTAATGCAGCGCCTGCAGCAGAAGGGTATTGCCGCCAATATCAAAAGCGCCAAAAAGATGATTGAGCGCGAAAAGAACGAAGTATGGGATATTCTTGAAGAAGTAATCAAGCATCACCCCATTATGCTCAATCGTGCGCCAACTCTTCATAGACTTGGTATTCAGGCTTTTGAACCCGTTCTCATCGAAGGTAAGGCAATTCAGATTCATCCTCTTGTCTGTGCTGCTTACAATGCTGACTTCGACGGTGACCAGATGGCGGTTCACGTTCCTCTGATGCTTGATGCTCAGATCGAAGCCAGAATGCTCATGTTGTCGAGCAATAATATTCTCAAACCAGCTGATGGTCTGCCTGTTTCGAGCCCGACACAGGATATGACAATCGGTCTGTTTTATCTCACAATCGAAAAACCCGAAGGCGCCGGCTACCCTGTAGCTGAATTCAAGCTCGAAAAAGGCACAACCTGGGAAAAGATTCTGCTTCATGAAGGCAGACCTTACAACTTCAAACTGGCAGAAGACGTTTCCGAAAAACTCCCGGCTGGCACAATATTCGATTCTAACGAGCAGATAGAACTTCTCAAAAAAGAAAAGGTTGATTCGGTAAAAGTATATCGTTCACCGGTCTTTGGAAGTATTCTCGAAACTGTTAACGCATTCGAAACAGGTAAGTTTAATCTTCTCTGGCCTATCTACATGAAGAAAAATCTTTTTGTACGCGATAGCCGCGAAGATGAAAAATCTCAGACTGTCAGAGGCGAATATTTCCGTACTACTATCGGTCGCGTTATTTTTAACGATAATCTGCCCGCTGATCTGCCTTACCAGAATATGCAGGTCAAAAAAGGCACTGTTGCAACGCTCATCAAGCGTCTGTTTAACGAATATTCACTTACCATCGTTGGCGAAACTCTTGACCGCCTCAAAGCACTTGGCTTCAAGTTTGCAACTCTCAGCGGTCTGACTATTTCTATCGTTGACATGATTGATCCGCCCAAAAAGAGAGAAATCCTCGAACAGGCCGACCGCAAAGTCAGCAAGATTCGCGAAAGATGGTCTAAGGGCGAAATCAGCCGCGATGAAAGAAAACAGGGTGAAGTCGACGTCTGGACAAAAGCGACCGAAGACGTTACAGATGACTTGCTTCAGGAATTTGAATCGACCGCTCATCTCGGTGAATTCAACCCGGTTTATATGATGGCGTTCTCGGGTGCGAGAGGTAACATGCAGCAGATTCGTCAGCTGGCCGCAATGCGCGGTTTGATGTCGAATCCGCGTGGTGACATTCTTGCGTTCCCGATTAAGTCAAACTTCCGTGAAGGTTTGAATCAGTCTGAATACTTCATCTCAACATACGGCGCCAGAAAAGGTCTCGTTGACACCGCTCTGCGCACCGCTGACTCTGGATACCTCACCAGAAGGCTTGTTGACGTTGCTCAGGATGTTGTTATTACTACCCATGACTGTGGTTCAGAGCTTGGCGTGGATGTTACTCCGATTCGTCAGAACAGAACTTCAAACAACATCATGATCGATGACGTTGTTGTTCCTGTTCGCTACCGAATCGCCGGTCGTGTTCTTGCCAGACCTATTCTCAACCCGCTCACCGGTAAAGTTATATCAATCAAGATTGGCGATCAGGAAATCAAACTCGAAGCCGGTCTCTACTGCACCGACGAAATCGCCGCCGAAGCTGAACATCATTGCGAATTTGCTGTTCCCATTGATGAGCTTAAGCTTGATATGATCTGCTCTGAACAGATCATAGATCCAAAAACTAACCGAATTATCGCACGACCTGATCGTCCTCTTAATGAGTATGTTCTTGAGCGTGTTCGCGAATCAGGTTTTTCTGAACTCAAGATTCGCAGTAAGATCACCATGCGTTCACCGCTTGCGTGCCGTTCAAAAGTTGGTATCTGCCAACGTTGTTATGGCGCTGACCTTGCTACCGGTCATATGGTAGATATCGGTGAAGCTGTTGGTATTATCGCAGCCCAGTCAATCGGTGAACCAGGAACCCAGTTGACAATGAGAACATTCCACCTTGGTGGCGTTGCGCTGGCTCAGCGTTCTTATATCAAGGCAAAAAGCGCCGGTGTTGCCAAGTTTGATGCACTCAGACTTGCCAAGATATCTGACCGCGCCAAGTTCGAAATTGGCTCTGGTACTGAAACCTTTGATAAGACCGAATTTGGCAGTAACATCAAGACCGTTGTCGTTGGTGGTTACTTGACCATCGAAACCAAAAACGGCCGAAAAGATCGCGTTCACATTCCGATTGGTTCTGAAATGCGTATTGAACCGGGCGAAAAGGTTTCTTCCGGTAAGGCTCTTGCAGAATACAACCCGAACAATGTAGTTACTGGTTACACAGGCGAAGTAATTTTCGACGGTATTGAACAGAAAGACGGTATGGTCGTTTCTGAAGCCGGTATTATCAGAATTCTTACCCAGGATTTCGATCCGGTCACCAAAGACTTCATTATCGAAGACTACAAAATTCCTCAGGGCGCAACTCTCAAGGTTGAAGACAACGAAATTATACATGCAGGGAACCTGCTCGCTGAAGTTTCTGCGCAGTCGCACGCTGCGATTGCGCGCATGGACGGTATTGCGAAGTTCGAAAATGTCCGCATCAAGAACAAGCAGGTCATCAGCGATAATGGTATGATCTTCGTTTTCCCGACCAATGAAAAACAGGGCGCCAGAGTCGAATACATGTTGCCCAAGAGCGTTAAAGAAGCAAAAGAAGCGGCTGTTAAAAATGCAGGCCTTATTCTTAATGTTAAAAACGGCGATGAAGTTTTCCCGAACCAGAAGCTTCTCTCTGTCATCTCTGAAGCCGACGGCACTGTAGTTCTTTCGTCTGGTGGCACCAAGATTGCCATCACCAAAGAAGTTGAAGAAGAATACGAATTCAAGGGCGAAATGGCTGCCGCTATCGATGAACAGAACAAACTGTTGTCTTTGATCGCGCCTATCTCGGGTCTTGTCAGAGTAATCAACGAAAAGAGCGCAGCCAATAAAACTCTTGACCGCAAGAGAGTTATCGTTAAAAACGAAATTGAATACCCCGTTCCGCGTGGTGTCATTCTGCGCCCGAAAGAAAATTGCAAAATTGCCAATGGTGGTGATGTTGCAGAAAATGGCGATTTGACCTCAAAACTCTTTATTCAGGCTGAAATCGATGGTACTGTCGAAATAACCAAGATCAAATCTGAAGTAAGAGTTCACATGATCACCGATGATATCGAAGTCATCAAAAACGCAACTCTGGCTCGCGCCGCAATCAATCGTGAAAACGATGACGTAATTGCCGCCAGTGGCTCAGTGGTTGATGATGATCTGTATGCCATACTTGAAGAAAATCGCGCAGCAGTGCGTGAAGTTTATATCCTGAAGGGTGAGCAGCGTGCTGTTAACCTCATTGGTGAAGACGACCTGAAGGTTCAGTATCCTGTTCCTGCCGGCGCCAATATCAATGTTGATGACGGTCAGGTTGTTAAGGCCGGCGATAAGCTTGTAAGCGACATTGAACCGATGGTCAGCGAAATCTCCGGTAAGGTTAACTATATTTACGGCTATAACAAGATCATCTGTGAAGAAATCATCGAAAAGATTCTTGTTTACAGCGGCGTCGAATTCAGTTATCCGGCTTCTCTCAGTCTCAAATTCCCGCCCACTGTTGTAAAAGATGGTGAATTGACCGTAACTCCGATACCATTCGAAACCTATACACAGGTCGAAGACACAGACGGAACAACCGGTATCAGAATCTGTCAGCGCGTAATGCGCGAAAAGAAATACGCCATCACCAAAGAAATGGTTGCAAGCGGCGCCCTTATCGTTGAAGACGGTAAGGAAGTCAGAGAAGGCCAGGTTCTGGCGGTTCTTAAAGCAGCCAACAAGGGCGTAGTTCTTCTTGATCATGACATGTCAAAAGAAGGCAAACTCAAGAGCACAATCAAGAGCATCATCGTTCAGCCCGGTGAATCTCATCAGGTTCTTGATGGTGCCGAACTCAGAATCGAAGACGGTGCCAAAGTTAAGAAGGGTGAAATTCTCGCCAAATGGGGCGCTTCAGCCAGAAAAACTACCGACATTATTCAGGGTCTTCCTCGCGTTGCCGAACTCTTCGAAGTTCGTCGCCCGAAAAAAGAAGCTGTTATTGCCGAAGAATCAGGAGTTCTCCATATTTCAGGCAGTACTGTCACGATTCAGGACTACAAAACAGGTATCGAAAAACCGGTGCGTGTCCAGTTCGGTTCTACCGGTCTGGTAGTACATGACGGTGAATATGTTGAAGCCGGTGACGTTCTTACTGATGGTAAGGTCTTTTCGAAGAAGCTTGTTAAAGTTGTTGGTCTGCCTATAGTTCGCAGATACCTGATGGATGAAATTCAGAGGGTTTATCGTGATCAGGGCGTCAGCATCAATGACAAACACATCGAAATTATTGTCAGACAGATGCTGCGCAAGGTTGTTATTACAGAGTCCGGTGATTCAGAATTCCTGCAGAACGAATCTGTTCAGGTCAGAAAATTTGAAGAACGCGTTAACCGGCTTATTGAAAAAGGCAAGAGACCGCCGGCAGGTGTGCCCATGATTCAGGGTATCACCAAGGCTTCTCTTACCACCGACAGCTTCATTTCAGCCGCATCGTTCCAGGAAACAACCAGAGTTCTTACCAAGGCTGCGATTAAATCCAAGGTCGATTATCTCAAGGGCCTCAAGGAAAATCTGATTATCGGTAAGTTGATTCCTGCCGGAACAGGTCTCTCAGTTGGCAGAAATATTCTCTTCAAGAATCTGCCAGTTGAGGTAGAAGAAGTTGAAGGGCCTTCTGAAGATCTTTTCAAGAGCGTTGGAACCGCTGAATCAGCAGGTCTCGATGAACTTGAAGAAGAACTCTTCATGAAGCGCGGTGTTGATAGCGCTGGCTCTCATGACGACGAAGAAGAATAAGTATTAAATAAAAAAAACCGCCTCCTTGTGGGGCGGTTTTTTTTATTTAATTATTTTATTTTTATTTTATTCAGTGTACACAACTTTAGGCTCTGTTAATGCCATTAAAAAAGGAAAGTTGCTTTTTGCCGAGAAAAAGACTGTTGACAGAGCTTTTAACATGTGCTAGTATCTATTTTCCACCTCTTTATCTGGTGGTGTTTCGCAGTATGCGAGACGATTTTCGTAAAGGAAGGTGTTAGTCGTGCCTACTATTAATCAATTAATCAGAAAGGCCAGACAGGCGGTAAAGTACAAATCCAACTCGCCGGCACTTGATAGCTGCCCGCAGCGTCGTGGTGTTTGTACTGTAGTTAAAACAACTACACCGAAGAAGCCGAACTCAGCTCTTCGTAAAATCGCCAGGATCAGGCTTACTAACAAGATTGAGGTAACCGCCTACATCCCCGGCATCGGTCATAACCTGCAGGAACATTCAGTTGTAATGATCCGCGGCGGCCGCGTCAAGGATTTGCCCGGCGTTCGTTACCACATCATTCGCGGAGCACTGGATTGCGCTGGCGTTGCCAACCGCATGCAGTCTCGCTCTAAGTATGGTGCCAAACGGCCCAAGAAATAAGGAGAACTGATTCATGCCACGTCGTGGTCACGTAACCAAAAGAGAATTGACTCCTGACTCAGTCTACAATTCCAAATTGGTAACCAGATTTATCAACAATCTGATGCTTTGTGGTAAAAAAAGCATCGGCAGCCGCATTTTCTATGATGCAGTTGATATGGTCGCCAAAAAAAGAAAAGAAGACAACGCCCTGGAACTTTTCAAAAAAGTTGTTGACAGTGCCAAGCCGATCGTTGAAGTTCGCAGTAAACGCGTTGGTGGTGCTAACTACCAGGTTCCGATCGAAGTTAAACCAGATCGCGCTATCGCTCTTGCCTTCCGCTGGATCCTCAAACATTCCAGAGCCAGAAAAGAAAAATCCATGGCTGAACGCCTGTCTGCAGAATTCGATGATATTCTGAACAACACCGGCACTACCATGAAAAAACGCGATGAAGTTCACAGAATGGCTGATGCAAATAAGGCATTCGCGCATTTCAAGGTTTGATAAATTTTCCGTATAATCTGTTGCATTAAGGCAGGTACACTTCGTAATGACAGCTCTTGCTACTATCAGTAAAATCAGAAATATCGGTATTGTGGCCCACATTGATGCGGG
>SABV01000426.1 GCA_009928855.1 Erysipelotrichia bacterium
GACGGTAAAAGCAACGTCACTTTCGCAATTGATGAATCTGTCAATAGCGATAGCAGAAGTTTCCAGCGCCACTATCGCCAGAAGAATGAGAACCGAGTAATGCCTTGCTCTTAAATTATTCCACACGTTGCGCTCCTTGCAGTATCCGCTTTCGGAAGCTGTTTGAACTCAGGACCCCTTCCTTGAATCCTGTTCTTTGATGCCGTAGTTAAATCATCGACAACTCTGGAAGTGTTATTTAGTGAAAATAAAAAATAAGTATTGTTATTGGACTCAAAGCGCAAAGTTGTGCTATTGTTCCTTGCGGATATACTCGTTTGCATGCCTTTACAGGCGAACAAAAACAAACATTAAACATGGAGAAATATCTGTGAGTAAGAGCCCACCCGAACTGACATGGCAGGACAAAGCCATTCTCGTTGCCATACCTGTAGTTGTTTTTACAATTTTTATCTTGGCAAACTATTTTAGCCAGGACTTAACGGTTAACGAAGCTTTTCAACAAGAATTAGCCGTAGCAGAAGTTCGTGATGGAGGCAGTGTAATTCAGATATATCCACAGGTTGCCACAGACAGCGTCAGCTGCAGACTGAAAACTCGCGAAAGCAACACAGAATTTGATTTTGTTTTTCAGATCACTGCTTCTGAAACAATAAAATTTGAGGTCGGACGCACCGTTCAGTTCTATGGACAATACAAGCACAGCCTCAAAGGCGGCACGGTAACAGCACCATACAAAGGCAAGAGCGGGCGCATGAGCGGCTGGGCAATTTACGAAAATCATCGTTATTCAGCCAAAGAAGAAGCAGACAATTCTCTCTAAAAAGTTCTCAGGGCCCGGCAACAATTTTAAGAGTGACCTCAGCCATTCCGCTGATCTTCATGCCAAGATCGCTTGCAGCTTTTTCTGATACCTCAATCAAACTCTCAGCGTCTTCATCGAGACGATGATTGATTCTTACTGTTATCCGGCGGCCATTCTCAAGGTTTGTTACTTCTACCCAGGTATCAAAAGCAAATTCTCGATGAGCACCGGTTAGAGCATTTCTGTCGTATTTTTCTCCAGAAGCCAGCAGCAAACCGTGAAGTTCGGCGCTGCGAAATGTTGCCACGCCGGTCTGGTAATAGCCAGTCAGCTCAGACGAACTGCCAGAATCGCCGCAACCACACAAAAAAGCGGCAAAAAACAAAATTAAAAATATTTTTATGATTTTAAAAGTCATAACATACCTGGAATCGGCAAAGAGCAGCAAATAGTAAACACCGTAAAAACAGAAACGCATTCTGTCATAAAACCATGCAGACATGCATAGGATGCTACCCGTCAGGGTCTACATGCAGCAAGAGAGTTTTGCAAGTTCTCTGCAAATGCAGTATTGTAAATAAATCGAAAGCTCAACCCGGAGCAGCGAGAATTCATTCAAGAACTAGAGAGGGCAAAAATGATCTGGGCAAAATACAGGCACTGGTTACTGCTGCTCGTCTATGTCGCATTTTTTACACATACAGCGATATGGCACTACTGGGGTTACGAAAGCGTTGGTCATCTTGGTTTTGGCGAGCTTTTCGGCACTCTGCGCAGCGGCGTAATCACAGCGGGAACTATTTTCACCCTGATTGTGTTTGTTCATGCACTGTTTTTTGGTGGACTTTTTTGCGGATGGCTTTGCCACTGGGGCATTACACAGGATTTAGCTGCGTGGATAATGAAAAAGTGTGGCATAAAGCCACAAATGCGGCATCTTGATTCACGCCTGATACCATGGGTCTGGTTTCTGGTAATCATCGCGCAGGTCATACTCTACTGGATTTATACAGGGCTTCCCACAGAGATTTCATTTAACATCGCGGCAACTCCTGTCTGGACGGGAGTTCCGAGATCCATACTGCTGATATGCATGACAACACTTGTCAGTGGCTTTATACTGATTTTTTTATTCGGTGAAAGGGCTTTTTGTCGAAGCATATGCACATTCAGGCTCTGGTTCAGCTGGTTCGAAAAAATTGCTCCACATAAAATAAGGCAAACAAAAGCATGCACAAGTTGCCATCAAGAATGCAACCAGGCGTGCCCGATGGGCATCAATATCGCTGAAGAAATAAAAACAATCGGTCATATCAAAAACAACGACTGTATTAAATGCCACATCTGCATTGGGGCGTGCCCTAATACTGCGCTGATAACTTCTATGAAGAAAAACTCATTTCATAAAGAAGGGCCGGCGGTCAAAACGCCGGGCATATTCAGCAATTCAATCTCTATTCTACAGACAGCTATGGCAGTTATTATACTTGTGCTGCTCGGCTTCGACCTGGGTGGTAATGTGTCTCTGTCGCTCGGTTTTTTATCAGGATTCATTATCATACATATACTTATTTCCCGCACGCTAAGCCTTCTTGAAATTGCAACCACACTGCTTGTAATCGCAGGGTTATGGTTTAGACACGACATGAACGACATGGCATCTCTCGCCAAAGGCATTGCAGCCATAGTTATTTTTATTCTGATCGCAAAGGCAGCAAACTTCGGCGACGGGTTCGATTTCATCAGCAACAAAGCCAGCAGCACCAAAGTTCCCCTGCCGATCATGGGGCTTGTTCTTCTTGCGGCAGGCGGGCTCGCCTTTTATGAAACCAACAACAGCAGATTATTACACATGGCCAATGC
>SABV01000081.1 GCA_009928855.1 Erysipelotrichia bacterium
AGAAAAAGGCCAATGCCGGCGGATGAAAAACCAACAGCCAGCCCTATTAAAATCGCGAAAATCCACAGATTTTTCTGCGAGCTGGCATTGTTGCTGATTATCAATGAGTGAAGAGCCATATATGAACAGAGCTCCGATCAGGAAATTTGAGCATCCCGATCTGTAATTTCAGGTTTTCTTTTTTGTGAGACCCCACCACTGCGCGTTACCTTGTTTAGGGTAGTTTGCTTGCAGATCTTGTCCAGAATCCCATTTACGAATTCATAGCTGCGGTCAGCTGAATATTTTTTTGCCATCTCTATGGCTTCATTTATTGTGGCATTTACCGGTATTTCCGGAAAATGAAGCAGCTCGCAGGCCGCAATGCGCAAGATGCACCTGTCTATGCTTGACATTCTTTCCAAAGACCAGTTTTCGGCAGTTTGCCCGAGTAATTTGTCTATGCTGGTTCTGTTTTCTGTAGCGCAGGCAGTCAGTTGTCTGGCAAATTCTTCAACCGGTTCGATCTTACTGGCCTTTTCAGAGGCCTTTTTGCACAGCTCTTTTATCTCTGTGTCAGAGTCCGGGCTGTAGGTAACTCCAGGAAAATGTTTTTCCAGGATTGCTTTAATCTGAAGAGGCAAATTTTCGTTGTTTTCACGCGGAAAGGATGAAAGGCTGTCAGAGAAGTCGGGGACAAATGCCTCGACTTCTCCTGACAGTATTTCTTTTGCTTTGGACGATTTCAGAAAATCCCTGGCGAGAGCCTCAAAAACCGGGTAAAACACAGATTCGCTGAGAACCTGGTTTAACGCTTCGTCATTGTCAGACTTAATCATTTCGGCCTGATAAAGCGCTTTAAGCGCCACTTCTCGTGCTCTTCGCCTAGGAGAATTCATTGTCGTTTATCCTTATGCTTCAGATGCTTTGGCTTTTACGGGTTTGTGATTCTGAGTTTTAAGGCTCTGTTCGCGGTCTTCAGCATACTTGAGAGCGCCATGCGCTGCTGCCAGGCGTGCTATCGGCACACGGAACGGTGAACAGCTTACATAGTCAAATCCAAGTTTATGACAGAACATGACTGATTCGGGTTCGCCGCCGTGTTCGCCGCAAATACCGACTTTGAGGTCGGGTCTGGTGGTGCGCCCACGATCAACGCCCCATTTCATCAGCAGGCCAACGCCTTCCTGATCAATGCTCTGGAAAGGATCATGCTTGAGGATTTTTTTGTCGTAATAATCCTGCAGGAACTTGCCAGCGTCATCGCGGCTATAGCCGAAGGTCATCTGAGTCAGGTCGTTGGTGCCAAAGCTGAAGAATTCTGCTTCGGTAGCGATCTGGTCAGCGACGATAGCTGCGCGCGGAATTTCGATCATAGTGCCGATCAGATACTTGAGCTTGCCGGCTACGCCATGTTTTTTGATGGTTGATTCAGCAATCTGTTTTACGATGGCCTTCTGGTTTTTGAGTTCTTCAAGAGTGCCGATCAGCGGAATCATAACTTCAGGGTATACTGTCACGCCTTCTTTGGTCAGCTTGCATGCTGCTTCAAAGATTGCTTCGGCCTGCATTTCGGTGATTTCCGGGTAGGTGACGCCAAGACGGCAGCCACGGTGACCCAGCATCGGGTTCTGTTCGTGCAGTGAGTTAACTTTGTTCTGGATTTCTGCGACCGGAATGCCCATTTCTTTGGCCATTTCCTTCTGACTCTTTTCTTCGTTCGGCACGAATTCATGCAGCGGCGGATCAAGAGTTCTGATGGTGACCGGGTAACCTTCCATCGCTTTGAGAATGCCGTAAAAGTCATCGCTCTGGAACTTAAGCAGCTTCTTGAGAGCTTTGCGACGGCCGGCTTCGTCATTGGCCAAAATCATTTCGCGCATATACTTGATTCTATCGCCTTCAAAGAACATGTGCTCGGTGCGGCACAGGCCAATGCCCTGAGCGCCGAATTTGCGTGCTACGGCTGCGTCTTTGGGTGTGTCAGCATTAGTGCGAATATCGATCTGTCTGTTTTTATCGGCCCATTTCATGATGGTGCCGAAATCGCCAGAAAGGGTAGGCACGATTGTCTTTACTTCGCCGAGCATAACATCACCGGTTGAACCGTCAAGGCTGATCCAGTCGCCCTCTTTTACAACCGCGTCTTTTACGGTCATCTGGCGCTTTTTATAATCAATCTGAATTTCGCCGGCACCTGCTACGCAGCATTTGCCCCAACCGCGTGCCACAACGGCTGCGTGTGAGGTCATACCACCGCGGGCTGTGAGAATACCTACGGCTGCATCCATACCGCCGATATCTTCAGGGCTGGTTTCAATGCGAACCAGAATTACTTTTTCGCCTCTGGTTTTCCAGTGTTCAGCATCTTCGGCATTAAAAACAACGCGGCCGCTGCTGGCGCCCGGAGAAGCCGGCAGGCCTCTGGTGATTTTTTTCTTTTCGGCTTTTGGATCGAAAACAGGGTGAAGAAGCTGATCAAGATCGCTCGGTTTAATTCTGAGCAGCGCCTGTGTTTCGGTGATCAGTTTTTCTTTAACCATATCAACAGCGATTTTTACCGCAGCTGCAGCTGTTCTTTTGCCGTTTCTGGTCTGAAGCATCCAGAGTTTGCCGTTCTGAATGGTGAATTCGATATCCTGCATGTCTTTGTAGTGATGCTCAAGTTTCTGGTAAACATCGACCAGCTGCTTGTAGACTTCAGGCATTGATTCTTCGAGTGAAGGATGATTGCTCTTTCTTTCTTTTTCGCTGACGCTATTGTCTTTGGCCCATTCTTTTGAACCCTTAACAGTTACCTGCTGTGGAGTTCTGATGCCGGCAACAACGTCTTCGCCCTGAGCGTTGATGAGGTATTCGCCGTAGAATGCATTTTCGCCGGTTGCAGGGTTGCGGGTAAAAGCAACGCCAGTAGCACAGTCATCACCCATGTTGCCATAAACCATGGCCTGAATGTTAACGGCTGTACCCCAATCTGCCGGAACGCCTTCTTTTTTGCGATAGATAATGGCGCGTTCGCCCATCCATGAACCGAAAACAGCATTGATGGCACCCCAGAGCTGTTCCATCGGATCAGTCGGGAAATCTTTTTTGGTTCTTTCCTTGATCAGCTTTTTGTAGCGCTGAGTAAGTTCCTTAAGGATTTCAGCGGTCATCTCGGTGTCTTTGGTGATTTTCTTTTCTTTTTTCAGCTTGGCCATGACGGTTTCGAATGGATCTTCTTCGTCTTTTGACTCAGGCTTCATTCCCATGACGACATCGCCATACATGTGTACGAAACGGCGATATGAATCCCAGCCGAAGCGCTCGTTGTTGGTCTGTTTGATGATGCCCTGAACGGTTTCATCATTGAGACCAAGATTGAGAACGGTATCCATCATGCCTGGCATCGAAACGCGTGCGCCAGAACGAACAGAAACCAGAAGAGGATTTGATTTATCGCCAAATTTGGCTTTCATAACGGCTTCGATATGTTTTAAACCGGTGTTTACCTGCTTGACCAGGTCTTCAGGATATTTGCGGTTGTTTTCGTAATAAACAGTACACATTTCTGTGGTAATGGTGAAACCAGCCGGAACTGGCAGGCCAATGCTGTTCATTTCAGCAAGGTTTGCGCCTTTTCCGCCGAGCAGGTTCTTCATGTCGGCGCGGCCATCGGCCTTGCCAGCCCCGAAAGTATAAACGTATTTGGTCATCGGTGCCTCCTGAGAGATTCTTAGGTTTTTGTGGCAGCGCCACTTCGTTCCGCGTAAGAATAGCACAGGGCAATTACAGATGCAAGATACTTGAAAGAGGGAGTCGGGTGATTTGTTTCAGGCGAGGAGTTTTTTGATCTCTGAAATTACCGTTCCCGGGTTGAATGGTTTAAAAATAAAGCTGTCAGCACCACTTTCAAGGCCTTTTTTTCGGTCTTGAGCCAGGGCCAGCGCTGTTACCATGATTATTGGAATTCGTGAGGTATTCTCTGATTTTTTTAACGAGGCACAAATTTCATACCCATCGATTTCGGGCATGGCTATGTCGAGAATTATCAGATCTGGTTTTATCTCTTCTGCTGTTTTTATGGCGTTTTGAGGATTAAGGCAGGAAACACAATGATAGCCATAAATTTCCAGAATTGTTTCGAGAAGGAGCACTATGGCTTCTTCATCGTCTATGACAAGAATTGTTTTTCGTGGTTGCTCAACCATACTTTTTTCTCATGGCATATTTTTTCTCTGGAGCTGATCATAAGTTATCGGCTCTGAATTTTCAACTAAAACAGATTTGACGCTCAGGTTGAACAGATGTTATATACTTAGGCTGGCGGTGAATACCATGAAGAATAAATTATTTTCTCTTTTTGCTGTAATTGTGATGGCTTGTTTAGGCTTTTGGCTTGGTATAAAGGTTACCATGCCAGCTCCTCGTGTTATTGAAACCACCAGAATGGAAGAGTGTCTCAATCTTTATCGTGATTATCGTAGTGATCCAGACCAGAGCAAGCTTGCCATTTCCCTCGCCGGCCTTTCCCTTACACCCAAAGATTTTCAGGAGATAATCGATCGTTTTATCTATTATCGCTCGCGAAAATCATCGATGAATCAAGCCATGCAGCTTTTAGAAGCCTTCAGAATGGGTTTGGATATCAAAGTTTCTGAAGTGCACTCTATTTCTGCTTTCGCATCTGAACCATTCAGGCTTGATGCAGAGATTCTTGCTGTTTTTGAAGTCAGACCGGATTTGATCGAAAAAGCGTTTGAAGGATAAAAATCAAATGAACAGCGATAATAAACAGTTCGTTGCCCGTTATGAGCATTCAGAAATGCCTGAATTGCCTTCTTCTGGGCCTGAAGGTGTGGTTAAGAAGTTTTTAAAAAATCTGTGGAAGGAGATAGTCGCCAGGCAGGTTCTGCATAAGCTTATTACTCTGATTTTTGCACTGGCTGTGTTTGGTTTTGTCTATCTTCACATGGTTGCACACCGCAGTATGCTCACTTACATGGGAGTAATGCTGCTGATGGTTCTTGTATACGTAGAGATGCTGGTTATACGAGACCATTTGTGGGTAATAGAAGGCAGTATGCGGGAGTCACGAAAGTGGCGTGATGTTTTTTTTAATCAGACCAACATGCGCCGGCAAAAACTGAGAAAGTTGCTGAGTGTGCTTTTTGCCATGGGCATTTTTTCGTATGTTTACATGAAAGCGCCGCGGCAAAGCAATATGATTTTTTCATTCATGGGAATAATTCTCATGATTACCATGCTTTATTATGAAGTTCTCACTATTCGCGATGAGGTTGTCGTTATGCTTCAGGCGATAACTCACCAGGAGAGCGAAAAAGAACGCGAGCGCAGAGAAGAGTATGAAAAATTTCTGAAAGTTGCCGAACAAGGCCGTTCGTCTGCAATAAATGACCATTCTGAAAATGACAATGAAAATAAAACACTCTGATTTGCTGTCTGTTGTTGCCGCTTTATTTTTATTTTCCTTCTTTTTGTCGGGCAACGTTTGTGCGAAGCCACTTTCTGGAGTCGAACTGCGCGGGTTCTTTTTTGTGAGACTACCAGGGCAACACGATTTTATTGCGCAAAATTATGATTATCTGCCCGCAAATACAATGGTTTTGGTGAAGCCCGATACGAAAAACCCTATGGCCAGCGGTTCTGTGCTGATTGTTGGTAGTCACTCCATTATTCTTTACCCGGGTGCAACTTTGCGGCTTCTGGCTGATGCCGTTTACCCTATTTCCGGGCGGTTTGCAATTTCTGCGGCAGAAAATGCTGAGCCATTGAGGATACTGACAAAAAATTTCATTGCTGAATACATCAGTGGCAATCTGCTTCTGGAAATAACCCCTGACAATGGTACCTACGTAGTAATGAGAGACAAGGGCAATGCCTGGTTAAAAGATGCCGGCCGAAAAATTTTTCAGCTTCAGCCGGGTCAGGAGCTGTTTTTTCCCTTATTTGGTGCTACGGTTGAACAACGCTTGAGTAGCTTCTGGTCAGAACCGCCAACCAGTTTTGGGGCGGCCAGACACTCTTCAGATTCGCTAAAACGCTAATTCCTCCATTTAAATCTGACGATAGTCTTTAGAGTGCCTTTTAAAGTCAGGTTTTGTTGAGGTTTTACATGGTGCTGTTCTGGTTTTTAACGGCCATAGTTCTTGTTGTTCTCATCAAGGAGGCAGTGCGTGATTAAGCGGATTTTTATTTTTGCAATGGTATCCATGTTCTGGGCATTTACTCTCACTGGTTGCGCCTAAAATAAAAAAAGTCCGGAACCACCGAAAAGGTGATCCCGGACTTTTTTATTTTAGTAACCCTTACCTGCCGATTTATCGCCTTTTACTATGCCAACCGATGCGCTGGCACCTATTCTGGTCGCGCCAACCTGAATCATTCTTATTGCAGTTTCAGTATCGCGGATTCCTCCGCTGGCTTTTACTCCCATGTTAGGGCCAACAGTCTGGCGCATGAGACATATATCTTCAAGAGTAGCACCGCCGCTGCTGAAGCCTGTGGAAGTTTTAACAAAGTCAGCTCCGGCAAGTTTCGAGAGCTCGCATGCCTTGACCTTTTCTTCATCGTTTAGCAGCGAAGTTTCGAGAATAACTTTGACCGTGTTGCCGCCTGCAGACTCGACGACTCTGGCGATATCATTCTTTACCAGTTCATAATCTTTCGATTTAAGGGCGCCGACATTTATGACCATGTCTATTTCTGTTGCGCCGTTTGCTACCGCATCACGGGTTTCCATTGCTTTTGCGAACGAAGATGTCGCGCCGAGAGGAAAGCCGATTACCGTGCAGACTTTGACCGGGCTACCTTCGAGCAGCTTGGCTGAAAGAGCCACATTTGAAGGATTTACGCAAACTGAAGCAAATTTATACTCTCTGGCTTCTTCACAGAGTTTTATTACCTCTTCGCGTGTTGCATTTGGTTTGAGAAGAGTATGGTCGATATAGTGGGCCAGTTCGTTGCCTGGAATTGGTGCTTCAAGGCCTTTTTCGACACGATCTGCTCCTGCTTTGATAACCTCTTTGACTTTTTCAGCGCAGAAAGTAGAGCAGCTTCCGTAAGTCTTTGAGCAGTTGTCTGCCTCGCAGAGAGGTTTAACAGAAGATGTGTCAGCCGTAGAAGCCTTTTTCATCGGGGCTATCGGAGGCGGATCAGAAAATTTTATGCTGGGGGAGCAGGTAGTGCATGAGTCGCATTTGCCCGCAGCACAGTCGACGCACTTATGATCTGGGGTTACTTTAACGCTGTTGCAACGCTGAAAGACAACACCCATGCTTTCAAGTTCACGACGCAACTGGTCTATTTTTCGTGCGACACCGGTTGGAAAATACCTTGCTGCATCTATTATGGATTCATCTGTTACTGTTATTTTGATTCCATCACCAAGAGCGTGACAGAGGACTCTGGTTATGTATGTGTCTGCTACAAGGTTTGCAGCCTTTGAGAGAGTGTTTACTGATAGTGAAGGTACGATCAGGTGCGTGATGTTTTCGAGCGTTTTGTGGCTTGGCGTATTGCCTGAATGAAGCAGTTCAAAACTCTTGCCAAGGTTATCTTTGCCAAAATTATCGTAAAGATAAGACGAAACAATGAGTTTGCCACCATTTGGAGCTATGGCCTTCAGCTGGGCAAGAACCTGATCTACAACCTTAAAATTTGCCGTAAGCAGAAGCGCAGAAACCCCGGCGTTTTTGCCTGTTGTCTGAACGGGTGTTTCACCGCTGCGACGTGGTGGCGGGGTATAGGCGGATCCGCGGTTGGCTGAGTCTGATTTCAGTTTCAGCATGACTTCTTTGGCAATTTGTTCAACAATCGATTCCATTTATGATGAGCCTCCTGCTTTAAGCTGCTTCGGCATTTGATTTGTCAAATATTTTACGGTCATCGAGCATGATCTGGTCTACGATTCCAATTATCGCGGCATCGGCCGGGGCTTCTTCAAGACCCATCATGTCGTTGACTGAACTTCCTTCTTTCATGATCATGACTATCTCATTTATGGATGCCCCGACAAAATCGATGCAGAGAACTTCTGCCCCTTTGTGTTGCATTTTCATGTTGAGAGGCTGAACCAACAAAAGGGGGTATCCGTTGAATACATCGTTCTTAACTGTCGAAATAACCTGTTTTACAACTTTGCAAATTTCCATGATCAGCCTTCTATTTTGTCTACGATCGCGAGAATAGTGGCGTCAGACGGTGGGCGTTTTTTTACAAACGGAAAAGCAGCCTCACCGCCGCCACATAAAAACACCGTCTCACCATTTCCGGCGCCAATAGAATCGCAGGCAATGAAAGGTTTTCCGCGCGGTGCACCGTTGCTGTCTATTCTGGTGACAACAATGAGCTTCAGCCCTTCAAGCAACGGGTCTTTTATGGTGCAGACTGCTCTGCCAAGGACGCGCCCCAGATACATTTTTCACCTGATGTAGTTAAGTTTAACAGACAAAATCTACCAGATTCCCTTAGCCGATGCAACAATATTCGCTGAAGCTCGGGCAAAGAAAAAATATTTAAACTTAAACATTTCTAAAAGCAATTCCCCCGAACAATCTTCAATACTCATGAAAACTGTGCGGGGGAGGTAAGAGCCTGTTGGTTAAGCGTAAACGTCTATTTTGTTGCCCAGAATTTTTACTGCCGGTCGCGGTTTTTTGGCTATGCTTGCCGCTCGTTGCTCGTCAGGAGAGACTTCTGCCGGATTTTCGCGTCTTACCTCCTGGGCAGATGGCTCTCTCTGGTATTCGGCGCGCTTAGGAGGTTGATAACCTGAAATTCTTTCGTTTACCATAGTTTGCCACCTTTCAAATCTAAAACTCTCTTTGCTAAAATATATCCGGATCAGGCAAAAAAATCAATGCCTGATCCGGGTTGTATAAATGCCTATTTGCTGTGAGCGGCGAAATGTTTCAGAAGGCCCGCGGTTGAAGAGTCGTGATGCTTCAGGTCTAAGTTTTTGCCGCTCAGCATATCTTCTTCTTCCTGCAGAATTCTTTTTGCAAGAACTTTTCCCAGTTCGACACCCCATTGATCAAAACTGTTGATACGCCAGATAACGCCTTGTACAAAGATTTTCATCTCGTAAAGCGCTGTCAGCATGCCAAGATTGTAGGGTGTCAGTTTTTTTATAAGAATTGAAGTAGTGGGGCGATTGCCCTCAAACACCTTGTGCGGAAGCAGCATGGCTGCTTTTTCGCCGCTGATTTTCTCTTTGGCAAGATCCGCTTTTACTTCTTCAGCTGTTTTTCCCTGCATCAAAGCTTCAGTTTGAGCAAAAAAGTTGGCCATAAGTTTCAAATGATGATCACCTACCGGGTTATGAGTTTTTATAAAGCCGATAAAATCTGCGGGTATAAGCTTGGTTCCCTGATGAATTAACTGGTAAAATGCGTGTTGCCCGTTAGTGCCCGGCTCACCCCAGATGATTGGCCCAGTCTGGTAATTTACTTTTTTTCCTTCCCGATCAACATATTTTCCGTTACTTTCCATGTCGCCTTGCTGAAAATACGCGGCGAATCGATGCAGATACTGGTCATATGGCAGAATCGCCATGCTTTCGGCGCCAAAAAAGTTGTTATACCAGATTCCCAAAAGGGCCATGATTACCGGAACATTTTGTTCAAGCGGAGTTTTTGCAAAATGTTGGTCTAAAGCGCAGGCGCCTTCAAGTAACTCGATAAAATTTTCATATCCTGTTGAGATGGCGATCGAAAGGCCGATAGCTGACCATGATGAATAGCGTCCACCCACCCAGTCCCAGAATTCAAACATGTTTGCTGAATCTATGCCAAAGCTTTCTACTGCGCCTTTGTTGGTAGACAATGCCACGAAATGCGAGGCCACTGCCTCTTTTTTATTCAGTTTTTTTAACAGCCATTCGCGTGCCGTCAGTGCATTTGTCATGGTTTCCTGGGTGGTAAAGGTTTTAGATGCAACGATAAAAAGTGTTTCTTCGGGGTCGATATTTTTCGTTTTTTCTACAAAATCGCTACCGTCAACATTTGAGACAAATCTGACTTCAGGACCGTCTGCGTAGTGCTTAAGGGCTTCGGTAATCATTACTGGCCCCAGATCTGAGCCTCCGATGCCAATGTTTACGACATGTCTTATTTTTTTTCCGGTGAAGCCAAGCCATTCGCCAGACCTGACGCGATTGCTGAACTTTTTCATCTTTTCCAGAACGGTTTTTATCTCTGGCATGACGTCTGCGCCGTCTACGTAGACCGCTTTGCCGGTAGTATTTCTCAGGGCGCTGTGCAAGACTGCGCGATCTTCTGTCCAGTTTATTTTTTTACCTGCAAACATTGCCTCAGCAGCCTCTTTTACCCCGGAAGCTTGTGCCAGGGCAAACAGCAGACGCATTGTTTCAGAGTTGATCCTGTGTTTTGAATAGTCTACAAGAAGGTCGCCGATTTCTATGCTGAATTTGCCAAATCTATCGGGGTCGGCAGTAAACATGTCACGCATATGCTGTTCTTTTATGCTTTCATAGTGGCTGGCAAGCGCTTTCCATTCTTTCGTTTCTGTTAGTTTGCCGCCTGCTCTTATCTTTTTGTCAATGTCTGAGTCGAAAAATTGCATCGTGGCTCTCCTCGTAATAAATTTATCGAGTATGTTCATTAGAGAGCTTTATACCTCAAACATCAGTAAAACTTCAACCCCGCAACATTATCGCTGTGAGCGAATTTTTCAGACAGTGCATTTTTTTTCGGACTGTGGTATCCTTATTGGCTAAGTTATTTTATTAGGCATGGTTCAAAGGAGTACATGAAGTATGCAAAAAATAGTTGCCGCGGCGGTTCAGTTTTCTGTCGAACCGATGGCTGTAGAACGCAATATGGATCGCGCTTATGAGCTGATTACAGAATGTCATGCTGCGTCTCAAGCTAATCTGATTGTTTTGCCCGAAAGCTTTACCACGGGTTTTACACCGCGCGGCAAGGTTGAAGACCTCTGGGACGTTGTCGATACAATTCCTGGTCGACTTACCGATCGCGCCGTAGCCTGGGCAAAAGAATTCAATTGCTATATCTGTTTCCCGACCTATGAACGTGGCCCCGAAAGAAATATTGTTTATAACAGTGCGGCTCTTGTTGGCCCGGAAGGCCTTGTGGGCGTGTATCGCAAAACTCATCCGTTCCCCACTGAGCGTATCGAAGGCGGCGGTTGGACGACTCCCGGTTGGGAATCCTGCTGTCTAGAGACTTCAATCGGAAAAATAGGCATTGTCATCTGCTACGATGGCGATTTTCCTGAGCTTGCGCGAGTAACTGCCCTGAAGGGTGCCGAAGTTATCTGCCGGCCATCTGCCTTTATGCGTACTTTCGACCACTGGGAACTCACAAACAGAGCCAGGGCCTATGATAACCACGTATACTGGATCGCTGCCAACAGCGTGGGGCTTGATGCCAGTGGCTCATACTTTTTTGGCTCTTCAATGATTGTGCATCCCACCGGAGTTAAGCTTTCTCAGGCTCGGGCCTGCGATGAGTATGTCTGGGCCAGCCTCGACCCCGACCCGATCAGAACGGTGGTTCCCAACGCTTCTACTCCACAGATTTTTGATCACCTTGAAGATCGTAACGTTGAATCTTATCTGGGTATTCTCGCTCAGGGACGCTCATCTTTTGAGCCTGCACGAAGAATTCCATATACTCGCTGGAGATAAAAATGTCCGGACCTCTTGAAGGAATTAAAGTCGTTGATCTTACCAGGGTTCTTGCTGGCCCTTTCTGCACAATGATGCTCGCTGACCTCGGTGCCGAAATTGTAAAAATTGAAAAGCCAGGCACTGGCGATGATTCGCGAGCTTTTGGCCCTCATCTCAACGGTGAAAGCGCATATTTTATGAGCATAAACCGTGGAAAGAAAAGCCTGACACTTGATCTGAAGGCCGAGGCCGGTCGCGAAATATTTCTGAAACTTGTTAAAGATGCCGACGTTCTTGTAGAAAATTTTAAGCCCGGCGTTATGAAAAAGCTGGGGCTTGATTTTAACAGTCTAAAAAAGATCAATCCCAGACTTGTATACTGTGCTTCTTCCGGGTTTGGCCAGACTGGTCCGTATAGCGCCAGGCCTGCTTATGATCTCATAATTCAGGGAATGGGCGGTTTAATGAGTATTACCGGCCCTGATTCATCGCATCCAACCAAGGTTGGCAGTTCGATTGCAGATATTTTTGCTGGCGTGTTTTCTGTAATTGGTATTCTCAGCGCATTATACAGTCGTAACGCCACCGGAAAAGGCCAGATGGTAGACGTCGCCATGCTTGACTGTATGGTGGCAATTCTTGAAAATGCCATTGCCAGATACACAGGATCCGGTATTGATCCGGTTCCGATTGGTAACCGGCATCCTTCGATTGCGCCATTTACTTCCGTCAAGACTTCTGATGGTTATATAAATATTGCCTGTGGCAACGATACTCTTTGGGGCAAACTTTGTGAAATTATCGAAAAACCGGAGTTGTTCTCAGATAAACGTTTTTATAGCAACCATAGTCGTTGTGAGCACATGCCAGAACTTTTACCAATGTTAAACGAAGCAATGGGTATCAGAACATCGGCCTTCTGGCTCGAAAAGCTTGAGGCGGGCCATGTTCCTGCCGGGCCAATCAATACGATAAGTCAAGTGCTTGCCGATCCGCAGGTTGTAGCTCGCGACATGCTTCTAGAGCTTATTCATCCGATAGCCGGCAAAATCAAGATTCCCGGAACACCCGTAAAGCTTTCTGATACGCCTGCTTCGGTGAAATTTCCTGCCCCATCCCTCGGGCAGCATAACAACGAGATTCTTTCCTCACTTGGTTATACCGATCAGCAGATAGAGGCTTTTAAATCTGGTTCTGTGATCTGAGAGCATGCTCTCTAGCAGACCGGCGGGTTTGTAGTGAGTTTGTAAAATTTTGTTGATATTTATATGTGTTTGTGATATGATTAACAGACAAGCTTCGATGCTGCTTGTCAGCCGAACTTACGGGGCGTAGCGCAGTTGGTAGCGTACTTGAATGGGGTTCAAGTGGTCGCTGGTTCGAGTCCAGTCGCCCCGACCCGAAAGCCGTCACCTTTATGGTGACGGCTTTTGTTTTGTCGCTATGTAATGTTTTGAGACTATACTGTGATTTTTTGCACAAAACTTTCTGGACAAATCAGATTTGTGAGCCTATCATTGCGTAAATATTTTGCTACGCAAGGTAAAGGAGAATTTTAAAATGAAACATTCCGATGTTCAGTTTGACACAGCCTGTATTCACGCCGGGCAAGCCCCTGACAAGCTTTTTGGCGGAGTGAGCGTTCCTATTTATCAGTCTTCGACTTTTGCTTTTGAAGATGCTGAACAGGGTGCGGCAAGATTTTCAGGCAAAGACAATGGTTATAAATACACCAGAATCGGAAACCCGACTACTGCAGCTCTTGAAGCTTCTATTTCGGAACTTGAATGCGGCACTGCCGCTCTGGCGACTGCAACCGGTATGGCGGCTATTTCGACTGTGTTTATGACCTTTCTGGGTGCCGGTAAGCATGTCGTGGCGACAGGCTCTGTTTATGGTCCGACCAGAACTATTCTCGAAAAAGAACTTGTCAGATTTGGCGTAGAATCTACATTTGTAGATACTTCTGATATCGAAAATGTTAAAAAAGCTCTCAAATCAAATACCACGATGATTTACATCGAAACTCCGGCAAACCCGACTTTGAGCATCACCGATATCGAAGCCTGCGCAAAAATTGCCA
>SABV01000427.1 GCA_009928855.1 Erysipelotrichia bacterium
CATTATGCCATGACCATCATATACCATAGTACTGCGTAGCAGAATATCAGGGAAGTAGGCTGCCTCGGCATCTTCTGTAAAACCTTCGCTGTCACGGGCGAACTTCGATACAGCCATTGATTCTCCGGTAAGTTTTGCCTCGTCAACCTGCAACGAAACAGAATCTATCAACTTTCCGTCTGCCGGGATTTCTTCACCAGGTTCGAGCAAAACTATGTCGGCAAAAACGAGTTCTTTGATAGGAACCGTAGTGTAGACACCATCTCTGATGACATTGACCGGAGCTTCGTCAGAGACCTGGTTCAGAATGTCAAATTCTTTGCCGGCCTTGTATTCGTTGATAAATGCCAGCGTAGTGGCAAGCAAAATAGCAACGATGATACCAATTCCCTCAAAATATTCACCATTGATAAAACCGACAGCAATAGCTATCAGAGCCGCAATCATCAGAATTCTTATGATCGGATCGTCAAATTTTTCGAGCAGCAGTTTCCACCATGGGTCGCGCTCTGCCGGCGTAAGAATATTAGTTCCGTATTTTCTGCGGTTCTCTTCAACCTGCTGCGTCGTCAGGCCTCTGAGAGTTGCTGTATGTTTGTGATGTGAATCAGTGGCCATAAATTCAACTCCTGATAAAAAATACAAAGGCCGCTAATTATAGTCTTTAAGACCTTTGACTTCAAACATTTCCACAATCGATATTTTCCCTTTTACCGCTGTTTCTGCAAGTTGTTCAACTTCAACAAAATCTTTAACCAGTTCCAGGGTAGATCGGCTTACAATAACACAGGTATGACGCCCGAGCTTGCTCATTCCTTCAAGTCTCGAAGCAACATTTACGGTATCGCCAATGACAGTGCGATCCATACGCCCAGGCGATCCGATGTTACCGGCAATAACTTCGCCAGAGTTAATACCAACGCCGATTTTTATCGTAAAAAGGCCTTGAGAGGCACGCGTCTTATTAAACGCTGCAAGCGCCGTCATCATTTCGAGCGCGCATTTTACGGCCTTCAATGCCTGGGTTGCAGGCAAACTCTCATTATTTGCGATAAACTGAGCCATTATGGCATCGCCAATAAATTTGTCGATATCTCCGCCATACTTTTCAACAACGCCATTCATAACGGCAAAATACTCATTGAGAAGAGCCACAACGACCTCAGGATCGTTCGATTCTGAAATCGTCGTAAAACTGCGAATATCAGAAAAGAGAATTGTCGCCGGCACCCTTTTGCCGCCCATCACACGGTCTTCGCCACTAACAACTGCATCAACAGCAGATCTAGAGAGATAACGAGTCATTCGGTCGCGTTCATCAAGACCTTGGCTCATAATGTTGAATGCCCGCGCTAGATCGACCATTTCATCCTGCCCCGGCAAAACCAGTTCGGTGTCGTAGTTGCCAGCTCTTATTTCTTCTACACCCTGTTTAAGAATAGCCACAGGTTCTACCAGCGATCTAGCCATGACCCTGGCTAATACAAGTATAACGATAAACGACACAAGCAAAGAAATCAGAATAAAGTTCCGCAGCTGCAAGAGCTCACGGGTTATCTCGGCATAGTCGAACAGGGCAACAACCGAATTTAACTCAAGAGAAGCTGGCTTGAAACTGTAAAAAAGACATTTTCGCTGCCCCTTTTCAAGAACAACTTTTTCTTTAACCGTTGCGCCAACGAATCTGGTCGGCTCCGAAAGACGCCCTAGGCGAAGAGAATCTGGCACGGGCGCATAAAATTCAAACCATGGATTATGTAGGGGTGCAGGGTAAAAATAGTCATTATCCCCCACTCCATTTTTGCCAAAAAACAGTTGAATGCGGTTTTTAAGGTGTGGCTGCTCTGAAAGGCGTTCGATCATCATGCGCATATACATTTTTTCGAACTGACTGTCTCTGATCAATAAAACAATAATATGAGCTTCTTTTGGTCTAGATCGCGGAAAATATTGCCCAATAAAAAAGCAGCTGCGCCGACCGGAAAACTTTAACTCAAAAGCCCTGTTTTCACGATTTCTCAGTATTGCCTGAATATCGCTCAGTTTTGCTCCGCCTGTGGCTTCCACAAGCAGATCCATCATGCTTATTTCACCGATACGGCCGCTGGCTTTAAGCATACCACTGGACCTGAGTTTAATTTTGGCCAGCGACTGCACCAAAGGCAGCAACCCCATGCCCTCTTTATCTTCTTCACGGTTCGAATCGGTCATCACAAGTTCAGCGGCCGAATTAAACATATAAAAGTGCAGATAATTCACATTCTCGACATAAGCACGCAAAATAGCCTTTGCCACAGACGGTTCAGCGATTTTGCCGCGATTATCAAAATCGAGCTGCATAATCTCACGCCCCATGACATCGCTTATTTTTTCAAGGTGCCTGAAGGCATAGTTCATATTCTCATCAAGATCTTTCTTAACCCGGTCTATGGTCTTATATGCCTCTTCTTCATAGGCCTTCTGCCTGTCTTTAAGAAGCTCGTTTCCCAGTTGAAACACGGCAGCACAGGGCAAAACCATGGCAAACAAAAACAGACTGGCGATCTGCATCCTGATGCTCATCGATATTCCGTCATTGCGACGATGAGTTATCAACAAAAAAACCGGCATCATTACCGCCGCCAACAAAACAATTACCAGCCTGAAAATATTACG
>SABV01000428.1 GCA_009928855.1 Erysipelotrichia bacterium
ATTGATTCGGGAGAATTTTGAAAAGATGAATGCCTCGAAAAATGGCACCTGTTGTAATGTCAGAAATTTTTAGCCATTCTTGCAGTGCGCTAACTGGGCACGTGTCGTCAAAATTACCGAATGGGATACCCTTCTTGGTTCCTTGTCCTTCTTGGTCTGTTTTTGAACGACTCAAAGTAACAACGAGACCTTCCTTTGCAAACTCTATGTTTTCAAAGTTAAGACCAATAAGCTCTGAGCGTCTGAAAGCCCCTGAAAACCCAAGTAATATCAATGCTTTGTCGCGAATCCCAGCCTTGGAAGACGGCAAAGAACTTACCATTCGTCTTATATGTTCAATCAACAGGGGTGCTTTGCCAATCTGGATAGAACCAATCTGCCTTCTAATGCCACGCATCAGACTGCGAACTGAAATGTGAGTGGTAGGTGATGAATGGCCAGCAGCAAGATGTGCCTGACCTATTGCTGCAATTCTTCTTTGCAAGGTTGAAACCTTCCTGGATACGACAAGCTGGGTGAGATACAGGCATACCGTTGCGGGTTCTGCAGGTAATGGGTGTGAGCCATTCGAATCACACCACTGTTTAAAATCCTGCCAGTCAGAGCGGTATGCCCGTTTGGTGTTATCAGCTTTGGCATCATTAATGTATTCACGAGCCTTTTCGACAATCACTGTCATCTCATGAGCTGACTGACTAAGTAGTTCGTTCATATTACCCTCCTGGATGTCTGAATTGATCTGAGTTATCTTAAAAACGTGATAAATTTTCCGCTGTGTCAAGAAAGCTTTCAGAGAGCCATTCTGGGAGGCGATAAGAGATTGTTATCGGTAGTCAGAACTATTTGTGATATAATTCGCTTTCGTTAAACCGAGAAAAAATCTTTGGGGAAGGAATTTTTCTTTGCAAAGCAAAACAGGAATCTTTAATGGGGAAATAGTTGCAGGCTCACTGCTCGAAAAAGAGAGCAGAGTCATTGCCAGGCTTATGCTCGAAAACCTCGACGAAGAAACCTGGCACCAGAAGCTTTTTGTTGATAACATTCTGCAAAAGAGAAGTCAGCCAACCATAAAGCGCATGGTTGCGCTTATCAAGAAGCGCTTTGCTACTCTCAATCCCGAGGCCTGGCAAATGGTTGCCACTGGCAACAATGAAGCTGCCCGTCACATGTTGCTTGTTGCTGCAATAAAACATTCACGCCTGCTTGGCGATTTTCTGATCAAGGTCATAAAGGGCAATCTGACTGCCTTTCAAAACAATGTTACTGACCGTGACTGGCAGAAATTTCTTGAAGAGTGCGCAACAATTGAGCCCCAGATAAAACAATGGTCTCCTTCTACTATCAAGAAACTTCGCCAGGTCATCTTTCGCATTCTCGCCGAAGCGAAAATTCTCGAAAACACCAGAAGCCTGAAGATAATGCCATTCTTTATAAACCCAGAAGTTGAACGATTTCTTATAAAAAACGATGAAAGCTATGTATTGAAATGTCTGCAACTGCAATAAAAACTGACTTTAACAAACGCCTCAACCAGATTCTGCCGCGTCTTACTTCGCCTGAACTGCTTACTAACACAGGCCTTGGTAATGAAATCGGGTTTTATATCTTCGATTACCCTGCCGAATCAGAATTGCTCGTTCGTGAGCACGTTGCGCATATCATGAGCCAGCTCGCTAAAAAGCATCCCGATATCAAAGTTAAGCAAGTTAATCTGTTTGAACTGATCATTGACTATCTTAAAGCCCGCAAACTTCTCGATAAAGCCCTGAAAATAGAAGCCGAAAAGGGCGAACAAGAGCTTCTCAAAGCCTTAAAAGCACCTTTGCACGAAGAAAAGCTGGCCGAGTGGTTTGGGCTGACTGTTCAACCACAAAACTTTGACCTGATATTGATGACAGGGGTTGGCAGCGCTTATCCGCTCATCCGTAGCCATGGTTTGCTCAACAATCTGCCCCGTATCATGGGCAGGGTTCCCTTAGTCGTGTTTTACCCTGGCAAATACGATATGCAGTCACTCAGGTTGTTTGATCGTCTCAATGACAGCAACTATTACCGCGCTTTTCGTCTGGTACCGTAATCGCAGCACTTATAGAGAGAGGAAATGATATGAATATTAAAGACATTTTTGCCAAAGACCTGTTCAGGCCAATTAACGGGGTTGTTAAGGCTGACCAGCAGGATGAATCTGTTGTCTGGCAGGAACTCGATGAATACGTCGTTACCCGCGAACTCGACAAACATTTCCGAATGTTCTTCGATTCATACGGCAAATCTCTCAGCAAAAGCAAAGATCCAAACCTGAGCGGCCGCATGGGTGTCTGGATCTCAGGCTTCTTTGGTTCAGGTAAATCACACTTCATCAAGATTCTTTCTTATATTCTCGCAAACAAGCTTGCTCACAATCCCGAAAATGACGAAAAACGTCAGTCGATTGAGTTTTTTAAACCAAGGCTGGCTTCAGACCCGATGCTGCTGGCTGATGTAACCCGTTCAGCCCAGGCTGGTGCCGATGTTGTTCTGTTCAATATCGACAGCAAGGCAGACCCGCGTGATGGGCATGAACGCCTGATGAAGGTATTCTGGAAAGTGTTTTACGAGCTGCAGGGTTTTTGCGGTGAAGCACCTCATATTGCTGAGCTCGAAAGA
>SABV01000429.1 GCA_009928855.1 Erysipelotrichia bacterium
AAAAGAAATAATCAACTTTATAGACATTCTTTTTCCGAACAGAAAAGCTCAAAACATAAATCTCTCTGGGGTAAGTTCAAAATTTGGCGGAAGTTTTACTGAAAAACTTTTTAAACTCGACGAACAGAAGCTGCGAATAATTGCAGGGTTGCTTGCAGCCTTATTACTATTGCTGGGTGCCTACCCCGTGGTAAAAATTCGCCAGAAAATTTCCGCAATAAAATCAGATTATAAAATGTTACAAAAAAAACTGGAACAGCTAAACGCATCTCAGACCAGCGTCAAATCTCTTCTTGAAGATCAAAAGATTCTTGAAAAATACGGTTCTTTTGCAAGCGAAATTAAAAAACTGCATTTTAACAATTCAGCAATGCTACTGGAAATAGCCAGCCAGACCCCTGATGCTATTTTTCTCACTGCTGCTGAGTTCAGCACCGACACCCCCAACGCCACCTTCAAGCTGCTTGGGCACGCAGACAGCTCTGACAGTGTGTTTGAATACCTGGGTATTCTGGGCAGATCGAGCATTCTTCAGAATCCAACCCTTGAGTCAACTCAGGAAGTCCCGATAGACGAAGATCGTTATTTTATAAGATTTGTACTCAACGGAAAAATCAACTCAGAGGCCCTCAGAAGGCACTCAGATGTTACAGAAGAAACAAAACCAGAACCAGAAGATGATTTTGAACCGATAATAGATTAAGAACCGCTGTATCAAGGAAAAACGATGGCAGAAGAATTCAGCATAACCGAGTGGCTTAAAACAGCCAAAAATGACCCAAAAGTAGCTGCTCAACCTTTAATTATCGTAGCGGCTCTGGCTTTTGGCGGCTACAAAACTCTTTATGCGCCCAAAGTCATTGAGTTTGGCAAAGAAGTTAAAAAAAACCAGAGAATCGAAGGCGAGATAAAATCTCTTGAATCTGCTGTAGAAAATCTCGATGACATAAAGTTAGACATAGAAGAAAAAAAAGGCGCCTGGGAAAAAGCCCAGAAGCTCTGTTACAAAAAATCAGAAATGACTGCTTTTTTGAGACGCATAAGAGAACTGGCTCAACAATCAGGTTTAAACATAAAAACCGTTAATCCTCAGGCAATAACCCAGATAAAAGCAGGAGAAATTATCGTAGAAAAATTTCCTGTCTCATTTTTTTTTACTGGCGACCTGACATTGCTGGGGACTTTTTTGAGATTGATTGAAAAAGAAGAAAAAATCACGTTTATCTCGCTTCCAATGCTTACACCTAATGCCAGCGGCACTTTTGAGATCGACCTGACGCCAACCACGATTCTCATACCTGAGATAGAGCAACCTGCGCTATGAACAGCAAACAGTTGTTTTTTTTCAGCCTGCTTCTTTTGTCGGTAGCCATGGGAATGCACTGGTTCAAAAACAGGCCTAAAACCGCGCCTCAAATAATGGATCGGCCACGAACAGCGATCAATATTGGTGATTTGCAGCTGCAGGATGACTCAGAACAAGGGACAGAAAACGGTTCTGAGACTGCGGATATTGACAAAAAAACCGGCCAGGGAACAGAAACGGCAAGCGGTTCTTCTACTCTGCCGGCGTCTGAAACAGTGACAATAGAGGATCCGCTCACATCGGACCCTGTTATAATCGCATTCAAGAACTTAAAACGAAATCTATTTGAGAAATCACCATACTCAAAGCTTGCAGAAGAAGCGCGAGCTCTTTCTGGCAAAACAGAAGAAATCAGCGACACAACTGTAAAAAAATCTGTTTCGCTGCTTACAGCCAACTTTTCGGCCACCATAAACATTCGCAATGAACTTGTAGCTATCATAGACTCGCGACTGTACCGCAAAGGCGATGTGTTTCAGGATAAAAAAATAACTGAAATATTGAATGAGCTGGTAGTGGTTGAAAACAAAAATGCCAGACAGCTGATTCCCAAAACCGGGGTAAATATAAGTATTGCCGAAGACGGTACATATACGGTAGAAGACAGTTTTCATAAAAACTGAGATTCATAAATTATCGCAGAGTAACCGATATAGGTTATATGCGATATCCTGCCAGAATATTGATTTCTCTGTATCTTTTTGCAGCGGCTTTTTTGCTTACCGGCTGCATCGATAAAACCATCTACCCTGCAACAGACCTCGAAATAGTTTCAGTGGTTCCGTATGCCCTGATTCCGACAGCTACCGACACTGCGAGTCTGCCGGCGGCTCAGATAAACTTCAAGTCTTTAAGCAAAGTTCCATGCAATTTAAAAAGCTATTCAATTAGTTATTACACGGCCCAGGGCGAAGAAATACCGGCTCTGACTCTGCCCAAAACCGCAATAGAAACCAAAATTGATGCAGAAGCAGAAGTAAGCGTGGAAATACGGCCGTATACCTCTCGTGTTATCGATCTTCTAGAGCTATCATCGTCACAAATTTCACCGATAATGGCCAGAATCAATCTAAGTTTTTACGACTACAACGGCAACTGGCTAGAACGCGAGGCCAACTGCCTGCTTTACCAATATTCTGAAGCGGCTGAATAAGCAGAACACATTTTGTCAGCTGCTGCCGTGTAACAAAAAGCCTTTTATGCCGATACCTGAAGTAATAGTCTAGTCTGGAGAAAAGATTGAAAATACAGCAGAGCAAAACTCTTGTATGCT
>SABV01000430.1 GCA_009928855.1 Erysipelotrichia bacterium
AGAGAACAGGGCAAACAATTTAAAATATTTGTCGATGAAACCCGACCACTTTTTCAGGGCGCTCGACTCACCGCCTGGGAACTGATGCAAGAATCATTCGACGCAACACTGATATGCGACAATATGGCCGGAGGCCTGATTCGCGATGGTAAGGTTCAGGGAATAGTCGTTGGTGCGGATCGCATAACCTCCAAAGGCTTTGTCGCCAATAAAATAGGCACATACCCGCTTGCAGTGCTGGCCAAATATAACGGAGTGCCATTTTATGTTGCAGCGCCAACTTCTACGTTCGACATGAGCATTGCTTACGGCGACGAAATCAAGATCGAAGAACGCGATCATGACGAAGTTCGTTATATTGGCGGCATACAGATTGCGCCCAAAGAAATACCGGTATACAACCCGGCCTTTGACGTCACTCCACCAGAACTGATAACCGCCATAATCACCGACAAAGGCATCATAAGGCCCATTTATGGCGAAACAATTCCAGAAATCATTGAAAAAACCTCAACAGGAAGGGCACAATGATACCATTACGCGATTTTCAGACGATCGGACACGATTTATTCGTGGCGGGGCTCAACAACTCACACTCAGGCAACTTGAGTGTGCGGCTGAATCGCATGATGGCAATTACCCGCAGTGGCTCGATGCTTCACCGACTGGATTATTCTGATCTGGTTGAAACAGCGATAGACGAAGAAGATTCGCAATCGGCAAAAGCCTCGCGCGAACGCCCGGTTCATTGCGCCATTTACCGTGGAACTTCGGCGCAGGCCATTGTGCATGCGCATCCTCCGCAACTGATTGCCATGTCTTTTATCGTCGATAAATTTACGCCCATCGATGCAGAGGGTCGCTACTTCTTTCCCGATGGCATTCCTGTTATAGAAGTTGCTAATGCCATTGCTTCTGAAGAAGTGGCGACAAAAATTACTCCGTTGTTTCGTGAGTTTCCGATTGTGATTGTGCGCGGGCACGGCACGTTTGCTGTCGGCAACACACTTGAAGAAGGATTTCACTATACCAGCAGTCTTGAGCACAGTGCCAGGATTGCCTCAGCTTACCGAGTTCATTCAAACTTAAGATAAGGAACACCTGCGATGCTTTTCGAAAAACCAGAAAATACAGTTTCAGCCCAACGCGAAGAAGAAATTCTCAAATACTGGGAAAAAGAAGACGTTTTCCAGAAATCGATGAAAAACCGCGAAGGCGCAAAGAAATTTGTTTTCTTTGAAGGCCCGCCAACAGCCAATGGCACTCCACACCCCGGCCATGTACTTACCAAGGCAATGAAAGATCTGATTCCACGCTACAAAACCATGTGTGGCTACCATGTAGGTCGCAAGGCCGGCTGGGATACTCACGGTCTGCCGGTTGAACTGGAAGTTGAAAAACAGCTTGGAATCGAAAGCAAACAGGATATCGAAAAATACGGCATCGAAAATTTTATAAAAAAATGCCGCGAAAGTGTTTTTAAATATGAGGCACAGTGGCGCCAGATGGTCACACGCGGCGGCTTCTGGATCGACATGAATGACCCGTATATCACCTGCACCAATAATTACATCGAAACTGTATGGTGGATGCTTGGCCAGTTCTGGAAAGAAGACATGCTTTATGAGGGACACAAAGTCGTTCCTTACTGCCCAAGATGCGGCACTGCTCTTTCGTCGCACGAGGTTGCACAGGGCTATCGCGAGGTAGAAGATCCTTCTGTCTATGTCAGATTTGCCATAAAAGGGCAGCCCAACACAAGCTTTCTAGTCTGGACAACAACTCCATGGACTCTTATTTCGAATGTAGCTCTCGCCGTAGGCAAAGACATAGAATACGTCAAAGTAAAACTGAATGATGAGTTTCTGATTCTTGCCAAAGCTCGCCTTGAGGTTCTCAAAGACGAATACGAAATAATCGAAACGGTTAAAGGTGAGCAGCTTCTGGGGATAGAATACCAACAGCTTTACACCTATGTAAAACCTGACAAAAAAGCCCATTACGTCATAGCCGGCGATTTTGTTTCTACCGAAGATGGCTCAGGCATTGTTCATATCGCACCTGCTTTTGGCGAAGACGATTACCGTGTCGGCAAAGAAAACAACCTGCCGGTCATACAACCAGTCGGTCTCGACGGCAAATTTAAAGATGAAGTCACCCCCTGGAAAGGTGTTTTTGTAAAAACCGCTGATCCTGAAATTATCAAAGAACTCAAAGCAAGTAACCGCCTCTTTGCCTCTGCAAAGATCAAACACACATATCCATATTGCTGGCGCTGCGACAGCCCGCTTCTTTACTACGCACGCCACAGCTGGTTCATCAGAACCACAGCTTTTAAAGAAGAAGTATTACGCAACAACGACCTCATAAACTGGTTTCCGGCGCATATCAAAGAAGGCCGTTTTCTAAATTTTCTCGAAAACATGGTTGACTGGGCAATTTCACGCGACAGATACTGGGGCACTCCTTTGCCAATATGGGTCTGCACAGAATGCAAACATCACCATCTGGTCGACAGCATTGCCAACCTCAAAGAACTCGGCCGCAATGTTCCTGACGACATCGAACTGCATAAACCCTATGTCGATCAGCTCGAACTTAGTTGCCCGAAATGCTCTGCGGCCATGAAACGCGTGCC
>SABV01000431.1 GCA_009928855.1 Erysipelotrichia bacterium
CGTTACAGTGCGTTTTTCAGTGACACTACCGTCAGCGTGAATTGTCGTGCAAACCTTCTCAACCCGGCAACCCAGACACTTTTTGAGCAAAGCATTTTCTGCCTGATAATCAATCGGTGCTTTTCCTCGTGCCATTGCCGCCCTTAGTTCAGGATACTTTGAAATGTAGTTGTATAGGCTTCTGGCAGTAATGCCAAGTTTCTGAGATATTTGCTCGTCGGTGAGGCCATCTCTTGCAAGCCCTTCAACCAATATCAGCAAACGCTCATCAATGACTAGTTTCGGATTCATGGTTTATACCTTTCTGACAGAAGCGGCCACCATCAAGGCAACCGCTCCCGGCCATGCTATTATTTTTTATTCCTGCGACGAATGGAAACCATGCGGTCAACCCATTCGTTGTTGGTAGGAATACGCCTGCTTTCGGCTTCATTCTTCTTGAGCTGTGCCGCTTGAGCATCAACCGCGTCAAGGTCAGCTTTTTTGCACTCAAGGCGAAAGATCTCACGATTATAAGCCCAGGCGCGAACCTCATCGAGTTCAGACGAATCAGCCTTTTTTGCAGACAAGCGCCGAACCAATTCAAGACAAAGTGCATCTGCTTTTCGCTGCTTGTAGGCAAATTCATCTTGTTCGGGATTGTGAATAATAGAACCGCTCATTTTTAACTCCCATCAAAAATAATCCAATGACGATTTTTTGAACCGCCGCGCAACCGACACCGTTTTTATTTCATTGGCGAAAACTCGAACATGAACCCCAGATATTTAATGCCAGGTCGAACTACTAACTCAGATATTGAAATTGATAGCCCGCTGCATCGAATGGGGTCGAAGAAGCAGGTCGAAGAAAAGGCAAACAGCCCATAAGTTTATTACACAAAGGGGTTGATCTAAAAAAACCATGTCTAACAAAGTCTAGGAGCTGCTGAGCATAGCAAAAAAAACTATGATTTTTATCTAAAAAACAAACCCCTATGAGTATAAACATTAAGCGGCCTTTGAATTGATTTCACAGGTCGGTAAATCTTTGAATCGTTTGCCCTTGACCATCTTTCGCCGTTCTGAATCTGGAACCAATTTACAAAGAGCGATTAGACAACAATCTTTGCATTTGTCGCTTTTTTGACAAACGGTAAATCGAACGCCTGATTCTGTTGCCAAGCACTGAAACTGAGGCAAGCTGTATTCGTTGGGTCGATTGAACTTTTGCCCCTTTTGCCCCGCGTTTGTGTTTCTTGAATTGCGGCTAACAATATTAACCTTGCTGAGTTCAACCAGTCTGTTAATCTGCCTGACCAGTAAACCGCTGTCTTTTGTGCCGCCCATTGCTGCTATCTGCGAATAGCTCATATAAAACACGCCGACCGCGTCACCGTATGCCCTGCTATGAACCAGGAAACAATAATACAGCCGTCGCAGAGCCTCATTTTGCAAACGATTACCAGTTTCAATGCTGAATATTTCGCGTATATCCGGCGCTGAAATATGAATAGGTTTTGCCCTGACATGAAACTTGAAGTCAACGCGGTACGCATAACGACACATTTTTTCAATATCACGGGGGAACTCTCGATCACTCAACGCATCGCCGCCCCATGTCGTTTTTACCCAGCCGGTAATAAAATCTATCGCATCGCCCAGGCACATTTTTTTCTCATCTTTGAGATACGCGGCAACATGAGTAACGATAAAATGACGATTACCTTTTTCGTGAACGCCATCTTTCAGAAGGTTTTGCATACGCTCAATAGCGCCCGCGTTTGTGCTGCCGTAAGTATCGAGCATGTTAATATCGCTTATCAGTTCTTCACCGCCAACGATTACAGCCGCATCATCAATATCAGCGAAGTGAATGTCAACGGCATCGGCTAATACTTTCGGGTCAAGAGGTTCTATCTCTTGAAGAAAACTGACGATCTGATTATCTGGTATCTGGCTGCCGTTTTCGTCGCATAGATAGCAAAACGCGCCGGTTTTGTAGTGAAAACCCAGCGGGATTTTATACCCTTTGCCGTTTGCGCCGTATAAATCGACCTGCTGAGGCGTTGCATCAATCTCTTTTAACAATGCTGCGTAAAAGTCACGTACTGCAGTTTTCTCGACCATGCGATTTAAGAAAACGTCGATATGATAGCCCTTGCCGCCGCTGAATGACACCAGCATATTGTTTTGCGCCACGCCATAACGAAATAACGCATCATAAAGGCGTTTAACCAGCTCAATATCAAGGCTGTCAATGTCGAAGCCGATTAGATTGCTTATGTTTTTCGGAAAATGAACGCCGATACACTTGCTGCCTTTAAAATGCTCGATAATGTCGCTGTCGCAAAGGCTACGGCCACGGTTTTGTTTATAAACGGTATAAGCGTTGCCATGACTGTATTCAACAAACTTGCAGCGCAAAGTGATATATCTTGCATTTAAGAATTTTAAAACCTTGCGCCGATCTGATGATCTGACCATGCTGCTATCTTTCGCTTATTGGTTCTGTGTGGCTTTGAACTCAGAACCGGTCAGGAAGTGCTGCAAAGCCTCCTCTGATACGCGCCAGGTCATGCCGCCCATCTTATAGGCAGGAATGATACCAGCTTGAACATAACGCCAGATTGTTGGAATTGATAGCCCAGTACGATCA
>SABV01000432.1 GCA_009928855.1 Erysipelotrichia bacterium
TGCAGGCCAAAATCAGAATGTATCGTAAAGCCCTGATGACAGCTCCAGCGCCTGAAGTTTCAGCTGAAGCGGAGAGTTTTCATCTGCAGATCAACGAAAAAATAGCAAAACTCGAAAATGCCTCTGGTGAACAGGCTGCAGTTGGCAACATCGGCCAGAATTCTGACGACACCACAACCAGCACATCAGCGGAATCTGCTGCCACCGTTACTGAGCCAATAAGCGCTGAGGCCGAGACATTGCTCAAGCAGGCAAAAACTTTTTTTGCCCAGGAAAAGGGGCCGGAGGGTCGTGAAGCTCTGCGAAAAGCCCTTGAAATCGCTCCAAACTACTACGAAGCGCTGATTTTGCTTGGTGATAACGCGTATGCAAACCGCAAATTTGCGCGAGCCAAAGAAGCTTTTGACAAAGCACTGAACAAGAGAGACAATGATGCCGCAACCATCTTGAAATATTTTAAATCATGCTACTACCTTGGCGAGGGTTCTGAGGCTATTATGAAGGCGGTAGAACTAAAGAACAGATATCCTGACGACAATGCCATAAAGCTTTCTCTTGTCGAATCATATTTTCAGCTTGGCGATCTGCCTTCTGCCCAGGCTGAATGCATAGAAATACTTGCCAAAGAACCTTCTAACTACAGGGCTAAAGAACTATTACAACGCATAAACAGGCTTAAAAAATAAATAAATGAACGAACAGACTTTTTCATTATCAGATATCTGGCGCAGAGGTTTTTCTCTGTGCAACTATCTGATAACCCTGGGGGCCCTGACAGGGCTCTTTTTTGTTGCATTTGAGCCGTCTCTTGGCTCAAATGCAACTTACCAGAATTTTGCCAACAGTTCAGATTCTTTCTTTTATTACATATATTTTCTGCATCTTCTGCTGGGTCTTCTTTACGCAGGACGCCTGAGCAGCTTCTTTAAGCATCATTTTTTCGATATTGTATTTTTTGCTCCATTGTTGTTCATAAATTTTAAAGAAGTTCATTCTGCACATATTCTTCTGATAAAACAGGGCCTGCATTTTTTTAGCACCCACCTGGGTCATTACACCCTGGGGCATTTTGCAGACTCGATCGCCCGCAAGCCCTCAAGATTGGTATTGAGCAGCTTTTTTGGAGTTATCATACTTGGTACTTTCATACTCGTTCTACCCATTTCTGTAGCTCCGGGGCATGAACCATCGCTGCTGACAGCCCTTTTCACATCGACTTCAGCTGTATGCGTGACAGGTCTCATTGTCGTAGACACTCCGGTTTATTTCTCTACTTTCGGGCAGATAGGCATTCTCATGCTTATCCAGATTGGCGGTCTGGGTCTGATGACGCTTTCGGCAGGCATTTCTCTTATCGCAGGCAAAAAAATGGCAATGTCTCAGACGTCTATGATGCAGGAAATGCTTGATTTATCTGATGTCAGCAGTCTGAAGTCGGCTCTCAAGAGCATTTTTCTCTGGTCTTTTCTGATTGAGGCTATTGGCGCGGTAATTTTAAGCACCAGGTTTTATATTTTAACCAAATGTTGCCTCGCCGATGCCGTTTTTACCGGAATTTTTCATTCGATTTCGGCTTTTTGTAACGCCGGTTTTTCTACTTTTTCTGACAGTCTGATGGGATTCAACGGCGACCCGGTAATAAATTTTACAATAATGGGGCTTATAGTTACAGGTGGCCTTGGATTCGTGGTATTGAGTTCAATCAGCGTATTTTTACGAGGAGCACGCAATCAGCGGATGAACACACATGCTTACATGGTGCTGACGGTAAGCATTCTGCTGATATTTGCCGGCACCCTTATCATTTTCGTACTTGAAGCTGATTCACCGGTTATGAGTAATTTGAGCATTTCTGAAAAAATCATGGCGGCCCTGTTTCAATCTGTAAGCACACGCACAGCGGGCTTCAACACGATTGATTTTTCGTCACTCAAAACCAGCACGCTGTTTTTCATGTCGATGCTGATGTTCATCGGCGCATCGCCAGGCTCTACAGGGGGCGGTATCAAAACCACCACCTTTGCCACTCTTATTCTTTTTATGCGTACAAAACTGAGAGGAGAAACTCAGGTAAGCTTACGTGGTCGGGGAATAGCAGACGAAACAATACTAAAAGCTTTTCTGATCGTTGCCATATCGGCAATTCTGATTTTTACATTTGTCTTTTTATTGATTCTCACCGAGAATCATGACCTCATCAAAATAATTTTCGAGGCCTTCTCGGCTTTTGCTACAGTCGGTCTTTCTACAGGTATCACATCTGCCCTGACAACCTCAGGGAAACTGCTTATCATAGTCTTGATGTTCATCGGCCGCACCGGCCCTCTGACAATGGCGCTTTCAATAACCGCTCAGGGAATCCGTTCGGGCATTCGCTACCCTGACACGAGAATTCTGGTCGGCTGACAGGAGAAAAAACAATGCAATATGCTGTAATTGGACTTGGGCGATTCGGCGCTAAGCTGGCAACTTCAATTTTTGCCAAAGGCGGTGAAGTGCTCGCAATAGATATAAGCGCAGAAGCTGTCGAAAAAATCAAAGATCATGTCAGCCAGGCAGTCATTTGCGACTGCACCAGCGAAAAAGCCATGCGAGATCTCGGAGTTCAGGATCTTGACGTTGCTATTGTCGCAAT
>SABV01000433.1 GCA_009928855.1 Erysipelotrichia bacterium
GGATACGGCTGGCAATGTCCGCGCGTATCCCGTGTTTTTTAAACATGTTTTCGACAGCCTGCCTGCTTAAATCAAAACCCTGTGCGCCGGCAAGCACCAATCTTCCCTGAATTCCCGCTGTTTTACCCAAAAGCGGGCTTTTAGAAATTTGTTTGGCCATATTTTTATCAAAACTGTCTTCTATGTCTTTACGCATTGCCGAGGCATACCGGGCAAGCTCAGGATCGTTTCTGTACACATCTGGAACATTGCCAACCAGGTCTGAATTGAGTAACGACTGATAAAGCCTTATGCTCAAAGGGTCTGCACCGACAACAGGCGCAGCAGTTATTCTCTCTGGAGCAAACTGAATTGCCTGAAAATCACTATCGATGATAAGAGCTCCGCCCATTTGCCTGGACATGCCTTCAAGCATAAGATCTATTTCTGACAGTACTGATTCAACAATCTGTTTTGACTGGGCACGGCTTAAATATAACGGGTTCATGACCTCGTCCCAGATTTTAACGCTCTGGTTGTCTATTTCAGATAGCTGCGCTTGTAACTGAGAAATCTTCAATAACTGTGATTTACGGGTATTGTCGCCCTGAAACTGCATTTTTTCATGGTCAAAATCTGCGATTTTGCCGGTCATACGCCCATCAAGACGTGCAAGTTCCAGCTCAACCCTGTCTTTATCTCTTAAAAGCTTTTCTGTTTTCTGGTAAGCTGCGATACTCAGACTCGCTATCCGCATATTCAGGGCATTAAGCTGATTCATATCGGCAAAATTAACATCTGAACGAAGATGTCGCTCAATCACCATGTCATAATTGGCCATTTTAGGATGCAGGGCAATCAACAGTTTATAATCAACCGAATACATCGCCGGTGCTGCAAATACAACAGACAATGCGCCGGCCATTATCAGACACAAAAACAAAGCCTTCTTCATCATTTATTCTCCCCCGAAAAATTCTCTTATTTTCACTTTTCCGAATCGCCCGGCAATTCTGATGACTGCAGCGTAATATCACGCAGCAATGGCACGGCCGAAGAATTCAAATTTACAGCGCCCGCAACAAAAGGTCTGTGGGCAAGTTCAGGAAATATGCCTGTCACACTTGCCTTCAGCGAGAAGCCGATCTCCTGAAGTTCATTTGCATCAAGCGATTCTTTGCGCCAAATCTGCCAATGACGGTTTGGAATGAAACCAGGCGAGGCAAAATGCTTCTCATTCTGGATAAATACAGATGTATCAAGAACCACGTCCAGCTCACTGTTTACGCGCAAATACTCACAAACATCTCTTATTGTAGACGAAATAGCCATGGCAACGGGCATCAACGACCAGTCAGACGGCATATTCAGATAAAAATTACCATGTAGAGCTGCCTGTTTAATAGCCTCCTGAAGAAGGGTCAGGCTGATTTTCATACTTTCGCGCCGCTTCCAGAAAGACCACCAGGCCTTGCGAGCTGCCATACCCTGGCCTGTTATTCTCTCTGCATAATTAGCATCGAGCTCTGCTATAAGTTTTATCTGCTTCGCCACCAGGGCTTGAAGACGCTGAATATATTCGGCAGGGTTCTCAGATGGCCGCGGCTGGGAAATGGTGTTGCGAAACCGTCTGCTGAGCGGGTCAAACTGCCTCATCAAAGGATGCAAAGCGATCAGACGTGAACCGTTTACATACCCGTATTTATATGCCCCTGCCCCTGCATCGCCGGGCGAAGCAATAAACAGCATCATAATCAAAGCGCACAAGCCGTATCTTTTCATTTTAAACCTCTTAAAATGTGACAATAACTGTCTGAGAAGCCAGTCTTACCACTGCATTCTGGGTAATTTCAGAATCAGTTTTCTTGCCATTTTCATAACGGGCACTTCTGAATGTCAGCTCAAGCCCTGAGGGAGCAGCAGCGTCGCCACCCCTTCCAACCAGAGCTAATTCTTCAAGAGAAAGATCATAGGTGTGATTGCGGTTCTGATCGAGGTCAGACACAAAACTTTTACCGTCGCCAACAATACTCGAACCCGGAAACCCATCAATAGCAGCCGGGAAAGCAGCCGGAACAGATTTAAAAACATCAGGGTCTCCTGTTCTGACATACCTGATTTTTCGCCCCTTAGCCCAGACAGAAACCCCTGACCATCTGCCAAACTGCTCGGCCGCGACCAGCACATCATTGGCTTCAATATGAGGATAAGAAATCGAAAAAGCCAGCAGACAAACCCAGTTGTCATTGCCTGCGTTTAAAAATTTTTCGGCAGCATCAAAAACGTAGAGGTTGTCGTTGATATAAAGCGGAGTAGCGATTATTTGACTTGTTGACCCATCAGCAGCAATATTTATCAGCCCCGAATTGGCCTGACCAAGGTCTCGAGTCAACGCCGAAATGAAAGTCTGAAGTTTTTTCTGCTCTTCAGCACGCCAAGAACCGGTTACAAAACCACGAGATCCTGAGCGATATACCGAAAACGCAGCGGTCATAAACAACGAAAGAAGACCAGCTGCAATAAGAATCTCAATCAGAGTTACCCCTGTTTTATATTTTTTAGAAAGCCGGGCGGCGGGCACCTGTAACCGTCCTTTCTATACTGCGCTGATAGCCAATGCCACCGGCTGTACCTCCATTTA